>NZ_JAMFRV010000210.1 GCF_026224925.1 Pseudomonas sp.
ACTCGATATTGGCCGTAAATATTCCATTCTCTGTTTTAGGCCTGCTGCGTTCGAACCCGACCCCCGACCGATCGGGGGCACGCCCGCTCCCACAACGACTTCAGAAGGAACAACCACTATGCGTATCGTCGTTGCTCTGGGCGGCAATGCCCTGCTCCGTCGTGGCGAGCCGATGACCGCGGACAATCAGCGGATCAATATTCGTATCGCCGCCGAACAGATCGCCAAAATCTCTGCCGGTAATGAACTGGTCATCGCCCACGGCAATGGTCCGCAGGTCGGACTTTTATCGCTACAAGCGGCGGCTTACACCTCGGTTTCGCCTTACCCGCTAGATGTGCTCGGGGCAGAAACCGAAGGCATGATCGGTTACATGATCGAGCAGGAACTGGGCAATCTTCTGCCCGTCGGAAAACCATTTGCGACGCTGCTGACCCAAGTCGAAGTCAATGGTAACGACCCCGCCTTCAAATACCCAAGCAAACCCATTGGCCCGGTCTATTCAAAAGAAGAAGCCGAACGTCTGGCCGCCGAGAAAGGCTGGAGCATCGCCCCGGATGGTGACAAATACCGCCGAGTGGTTGCCAGCCCGCGGCCCAAACGCATCTTCGAAATTCGCCCAATCAAATGGCTGCTGGAGAAAGGCAGCATCGTGATCTGCGCGGGCGGTGGCGGCATCCCGACGATGTATGGCGAGGATGGCAAGCTGAAAGGCGTCGAAGCCGTGATCGATAAAGACCTGTGCTCAGCGTTACTGGCGGAGCAATTGAGTTGTGATTTGCTAGTGATTGCCACCGACGTCGACGCGGTATTCATCGACTGGGGTAAACCAACGCAGAAGGCTGTCGCTCAAGTCCATCCCGACGACTTGGAAAAACTGGGCTTTGCCGCGGGTTCAATGGGGCCTAAAGTGCAAGCTGCCTGCGAGTTCGCGCGTAACACCGGTAAAGAAGCGGTGATTGGCTCACTGGCAGACATTGAAAATATCGTTAAAGGTTACGCCGGAACCCGGATAAGCACCGCCAGCAAAGGCATTCACTATCGGTGAACCGAGTAGCTGGCCAAGCGGTCTATTCCTACACTTTTGTACCGTAAAGGAGCAAGGCCCATGTTTGAGCCAGGTCATCTGCACATCACTCGCGCTCCGCTGCAACCCAACGATTTCGGTTTCGATATCCATATCCACTACGAAGTGCGCCAAGACCCCAAGGAAGGGCCCTCCATGCACTTTTCCATGGTCGGGGACGTCAATGGCGAAGAGTTCGAGGACGAATTTGATCTGCCCCGTGACGGCGCTTTCAACTTCGCCAGCGTCGCTAACAAAATCGCAATCAAACACGGCCTGCCGCATACCACCACCCTGCCGGTGGCGATGCATAAGCAGTACGACGAAATGTTTGAAGACATTCGACAGAAACTTGATATCAAGTCTGGCGACCCAGTGAAACCTGAGCATTTGGGGTAGACCCAAAAGCCTTCGCGAATGAATGCGCTCCTACACAGGAAACGCGATCCAGGTGTGGGACCGAATTCATTCGGGAAAAGAACGACGCGATTGGTCTGAAGCACTGCGGTGTTGCATTCGCAGGCAAGCCTGCTCCCACCGGATCGCTGTGATGATCCCGATTTAGCGAAGCCCTCGCCGCGCCGCTGCCGCTCTATTTACTATTTGCTGGCATACTTGCCACCCTCACCTCCCAGAACCTTTAATCGCCCCATGCGTATCCACGTTTGCTTCATCGACCGCGTTGGTATAACCCAGGAAGTGCTGGCGATTCTCGGTGGGCGAAATTTGAATCTGGACGCGGTGGAGATGGTTCCGCCAAATGTGTACATCGATGCGCCCACCCTCAGCCCGCAGGTACTGGAAGAACTCAAAGACCGGCTTTTCCGGGTGCGCGGGGTCGAGGCGATCACTGTGGTCGACATTCTTCCCGGTCAGCGTCGCCACCTGCAACTGGATGCCCTGCTCGCCGCCATGACCGACCCGGTACTGGCGCTAGACAGCAACGGCCGTGTGTTGCTTGCCAACCCCGCGCTGATTGCGCTGTGCGGTCGTGAGCCGGCGGGAGAATCAGTAGCCGAATTGTTCGCTGATCCCGGCCTGCACACCGCGCTGCTGGAAAACGGTTTTCGCCTGCCGCTGCGCGAGGTCACGCTCAATGGCCAAGCGTTGCTGCTGGACGCTACGCCGATTACCGACGCTGGCGCGCTACTAACCTTGTACCTGCCGAGCCGCATCGGTGAACGCCTGGCGGCGCTGCACCACGATCACTCCGAGGGTTTCGACTCGCTGCTGGGCGATTCACTGCCAATCCGCACGCTCAAGACTCGCGCATTGCGCGTGGCGGTGTTGGATGCGCCGCTGCTGATTCAGGGTGAGACTGGCACCGGTAAAGAGCTGGTGGCGCGCGCCTGCCACGCCATCAGCGCCCGCCATGCGGCACCGTTTCTGGCCCTCAACTGTGCCGCACTGCCGGAGAACCTCGCCGAAAGCGAACTCTTCGGTTACGCCCCCGGTGCGTTTACGGGCGCGCAACGCGGTGGCAAACCGGGCCTGATGGAGATGGCCAACCACGGTACGGTGTTCCTCGACGAAATCGGCGAAATGTCACCGTACTTGCAAGCCAAGTTGCTGCGCTTTCTGAATGACGGCAGCTTTCGGCGCGTAGGGGGCGACCGCGAGGTAAAGGTCAATGTACGAATCCTCAGCGCCACCCATCGCGATCTGGAAAAGATGGTCAGCGAAGGCACCTTTCGCGAAGACCTGTTCTATCGCTTGAATGTTCTCAACCTGGAAGTGCCACCACTGCGTGAGCGCGGCCAAGACATTCTGCTGCTGGCACGCTACTTCATGGAGCAGGCCTGCGCGCAGATTCAACGCCCGGTGTGCCGCCTTACGCCGGGCACTTACCCGGCACTGCTGAGTAACCGCTGGCCCGGTAATGTGCGCCAACTGCAGAACGTGATTTTCCGTGCGGCAGCCATTTGCGAAAGCTCACTGGTGGACATCGGCGACCTGGACATTGCCGGAACGTCGGTGGCGCGCCAGAACGACGGCGAAGTGGATAGCCTTGAACAGGCCGTGGAAGACTTCGAGAAAACCCTGCTGGAAAAACTCTACGTCAGCTACCCCTCGACCCGGCAACTCGCCAGCCGCCTGCAAACCTCACACACCGCCATTGCCCATCGACTGCGCAAATATGGAATTTCCGGGAAGGGTTAAGGCATACATACTGTGGGAGTAAGCTTGCTTGCGAAGGGCGCGACTCGGTTTATCTGACTAGATGCTTGGTCAAGAGCTCAGCAGCTACCGTTGTATCTGGGCCCATGACATAGCCTTCGCAAGCAAGCTTGC
>NZ_JAMFRV010000211.1 GCF_026224925.1 Pseudomonas sp.
ACAGCAGGCCCGCAGGGCCTTCATTTCCTTAACCCCGACGCGGCGACTCATGCATCTTGCTCATCAACTGAGCCTCTGCCTGGGTCAACCCACAAGATTGGGTAAGCTCATCAACACTCGCCCCCATACCCACCAATCGGGCTGCCTGGGCGAAAGACAATGTAGAAGGATCGCGCTGCTCGAGCTGGCTCAATTTATCCGGCAACGGCGCGACGACCGCACGCAGTTCGTGCAAATCCTCGCCCATGCGAACCGTACCGTTCTGGTAGTTATCCAGGCGTCTGGCCAGCTCCCGGATGCGTTGATCGCGCGCAGCATCGCCTTCGGCCTGCTGCGTCACAACCAACCGCTGGCGCTTGGCGTACGACAGAAACAGCGTCAACGAGAGCACCCAGAGGATGCCCAAAAAAATTACCGCAGCCTCAAAAATCAATCAGATGTTCTCCAGATCCGACCATTCTTCTTCGGACATCATTTTATCCAGCTCAACCAGAATCAGCAGTTCACCGTTCTTGTTGCACACGCCCTGGATAAACTTGGCCGACTCGTCATTGCCCACGTTCGGTGCAGTTTCAACTTCAGACTGACGCAGGTAAACCACTTCAGCCACACTGTCGACCAAAATCCCGACCACTTGCTTGTCGGCTTCGATGATCACCACACGGGTGTTGTCGCTGACTTCAACCGGGCTCAGGCCGAAACGCTGGCGGGTGTCGATCACCGTCACAACATTACCGCGCAGGTTGATGATCCCCAGCACATAGCTCGGAGCACCAGGAACCGGTGCGATTTCGGTATAACGCAGCACTTCCTGAACCTGCATCACGTTGATGCCGTATGACTCGTTGTCCAGTTTGAAGGTAACCCACTGCAGGATAGGATCTTCGGAACCTTGCGCTGACGACTTATTCATACCCCTAACCCCTCAAGTGTTTGCTGTACAGACGGCACTGAGCGCCGCCCTATGATTATTTGATAACGCCCATCTGCTTGACCGCGCCACTGGCTATCAGCTCGGCCAATTCGGAAACATCCAGCAGTGCACACATGTGTTCAATCACTGTGCCCGCCAACCAGGGACGCTGGCCGCGCTGGCTGCGCCATTTGATTTCGTTGGGGTCCAGGCGCAACGAGCGGCTGACCTGATGCACAGCCAACCCCCACTCATAACCTTGAACCGAAATAACGTATTGCAGCCCCTGCCGGAAATCATCGCGGTAGCGGTCCGGCATGACCCAGCGCGCTGTGTCGAGTACTTTCAAGTTGCCGGCCTGGCTCTGCAAAATACCCAGAAACCAGTCTGGCTGACCAAACAGTGGTGTCAGCTCAGTGCCTGCCAGCGAATAGATAGAACCCAGGCACACCAACGGCACTGCCAACGTCAAACCGGCGACATCGAACAACAGGCACTCGAACGGCTCGGCGGCCCAGGCAGGTCGGCCATCCTTCGACGGCGGTGGCGTGCCGCGACCCGAAGGAAGGTACACCTCCACCACAGGCTCGACTAACGCCACCGCGCGCTCGATGACCGGCTCCGCCTCGATGACCTTCGGCACCCACGCTAACGGCGTGGGCACCACTACCTCGGCAACAACATCAACCGGCGCCGCAACGGGGACTGCCACCGGCTCCACGGTCAATGCCACACGCGCCAATGCATCGCGCGCCTGCTCCTCAAGCACCGCAGCCTGAAACTCGTCCAGACCAACATCAAGCGTCAGTTCTTCCGTGGCGTCTTGCAGCAACGCATCCAGATAAGACTGCAACGCCAGTTGTGGCCGTGTTGCGATATCAACGGGGCGGTTCATGACTCAGATCCAAAAATATGACCTTTACTGGTTATCGGCTGAGCTGGCACCCGACTTGAATCTGTCCATAATTGGCCCATAAACACCTCAAGCGACCTGCGCGACAAGTTGTTGCAACAGCAGGTCTTTGAGCAGTGCGCGATACGCCAGCACTCCCCGGCTTTTGTTGTCGAACTGCGACGGTGTCATGCCAGCACGACTGGCGTCACGTAACCGCGTATCAATGGGCACGTAGGCTTTCCAGATATGTTCCGGGTAGCTGTCGCGCAACACCTTCAACGTCCCCATGGACGCCTGTGTGCGGCGGTCAAACAAGGTCGGCACGATGGTGTAAGGCAGTGCGACTTTGCGCGAACGATTGATCATCGCCAAGGTATTGACCATCCGCTCCAGGCCTTTGACGGCGAGAAATTCGGTCTGCACCGGGATCACCAATTGCTGGCTAGCCGCCAATGCGTTGACCATCAACACACCGAGCAACGGCGGGCTGTCGATGATCGCGTAATCAAAATCTTGCCACAGCTGTGTCAGGCTTTTGGCGATCACCAGTCCGAGACCACTCTGCCCGGGTGATTGACGCTCCAATACCGCCAACGCGGTGCTGGACGGCATCAGGGAAATACGCTGATCGCTGGTCGGCAGCAGCAGTTGACCCGGCAGCCCATCGGGCACCGTCCCCTTATGCAAAAACAAGTCGTAGGCGCTGTGCTCAAGGGTGTCGGGATTGTGCCCAAAGTAGCTGGTCATGGAGCCATGGGGGTCCAGGTCGACCACGACCACACGCTTGCCCGCCTCTGCCAGCAAACCGGCTAAAGCGATGGCAGAAGTAGTTTTACCGACGCCACCTTTTTGATTGGCTACTGCCCAAACTCTCATTATGCTTTTTTCCTCCCGGCATTTCGTTGAACTGCCGAGATTGGCTACAGGGCGGGTGACGGAGAATTGACGGCGCTTGTACGCACCGGCTTTGTTCCTGGAGGCGGTGCAGTTTGTGTGCCAGCACGCTTCAACGCGGCATCCGGTTTAGCGTTGGCACTGCCAGAACCGGTGAGGCTACGTCGAACTTCCAGGTTGCGAGAAATCACCAACACCACACGCCGGTTGTGGGCGCGCCCCTCTGCGGTGGTATTGGAGGCCACTGGCTGAAACTCGCCGTAGCCCACCGACGCCATACGCGCCGGGTTAATCCCGTCAATCGCCAACATGCGCACGATGCTCGCCGCCCGCGCCGACGACAATTCCCAGTTCGTCGGGTACTGAGCCGTGCGAATCGGCTGGTCGTCGGTAAACCCTTCGACATGCACCGGGTTATCGAATGGACTGAGGATTTTCGCGACTTTTTCAATAAGATTAAACGCCATGTCACTGGGCATGGCATCGCCGCTGCCAAACAACAAGCTCGAATTAAGCTCGATCTCAATCCACAACTCGTTACCACGAATCGTCATTTGATTGGATTTGATCAAGTCTCCGAAGGCCTCGCTCACTTGGTCGGCAATGGCCTGAAGAGGAGTGATCGAAGACTGAGCAAGTCCCGCATCGACTTCTTCACTGTCCTTGATCAGTGGCTCGGACGGCATGATGGTTAGTGGCTTTTCATCACCGATGGGGATCGGCTTGAGGCTGCGATCAGGCTCGTTGAACGCACCGATCAAGGCTTGGGAAAGCACCTTGTACTTGCCTTCGTTCAACGAAGAAATCGAGTACATGACCACAAAAAACGCGAACAGCAAGGTGATGAAGTCCGCGTAGGACACCAGCCAACGTTCGTGATTTTCGTGTTCTTCAACTCGACGACGACGGGCCATGACTACTGCATCACTCCATGAAGCCTTGCAGCTTCAACTCGATGGAACGCGGATTTTCACCTTCAGCGATGGACAAAATGCCCTCAAGCAGCATTTCGCGATAACGCGACTGGCGTATAGCAACAGCTTTGAGCTTGTTGGCGATAGGCAGCAGAATCAGGTTGGCCGACGCAACGCCGTAAATCGTAGCGACGAACGCCACAGCGATCCCGCTGCCCAGTTGGCTAGGATCAGCCAAGTTGCCCATGACATGGATCAGGCCCATCACCGCGCCGATGATACCGATCGTAGGCGCGTAACCGCCCATGCTCTCAAACACTTTTGCCGCCTGGATATCACGGGTTTCCTGAGTGATGAAATCCACTTCCAGAATGCTCCGGATTGCTTCCGGCTCGGCACCGTCGACCAGCAGTTGCAAACCTTTGCGTGCGTACTTATCGGGCTCTGCGTCGGCAATGGACTCCAACCCGAGCAAACCTTCTTTGCGCGCGGTCAGGCTCCAGTTAACGACACGATCAATACCGCCAGGCAGATCAATGCGTGGTGGAAAGAGGATCCAGATCAAGATTTGAATGGCGCGCATGAACGCACTCATTGGCGCTTGTAACAGCGATGCCGCGAGCGTACCGCCGATTACGATCAAGGCCGCGGGACCGTTGAGCAGCGCCGATAGATTGCCGCCTTCGAGGAAGTTGCCGCCGATAATGGCGACAAACGCGAGGATGAGGCCGATAAGGCTCAATACATCC
>NZ_JAMFRV010000212.1 GCF_026224925.1 Pseudomonas sp.
CCAGCTGAAGGGGTTGTCCCTGTTCATCGACCAGCAACAGGGTAGCGCTGTGACTGTGCCAGATTGGAAACTTCGCAACGACGCCCGAACGATCAGCCGGTCGGACCTCAAGCACCGCATTGCTCAATGACACATCCATCGGAACATCCTCGGGGTTGATCGACAGGCGATTGGACTGGTAGGCGCGCAGGTCTTCGACAAGCAACAAGCCGTCAGCATCGGTTTTGCCCAACGGGCGATTTTCCTGGGATACGGTAATTCCCGGCAGGCCATCGGTATCCACTACCGCAAAACTGTCGTAGACCGTATTGGAGGCAAATAGATGTCCATCAATCGTCGACAGGGCTCCACGCGCCGTGGCGCGGTAAGCGTTACTGCTGTCGCGGCTCTCAACCTCAGTGCCCACCTCACCCCAGGCCGATTTATAACTTACCCCTGCGTCGCTTCGCGTCTGGGTTCCGGTCTGGCGGGCAACTTGCCAACCCACGTCACCACGCTGCACGGCGCTTTGTCGGGCCTCTACGGTCTGATAACTGCTGCCGCCATTGCTGCTGGTGCTCGCGCTGAGCGATGTATTACGACCAAAGGGAATCGAGATGCCGACATACATACCGTTACCGCTGTTGCCTTCGAAATCATGAAAAGCAGTGACAAAGCCGTACGCGTTCAGCGGCAACGACGTGGAGAAAGTTGCCGACAGCGTTGAGGTAGAAATTCGCTCCGACGCCTGAACGTAGTCAGCGTCGTAATCATCCAGCGTGTAGAGATTGACCATTTTCTTCGCGTAGACCAAACCGAATGTCCCGACTCCCGGCACTGGAAAACCCAGATTGGCGCGCAGTGTCGTTCTTGGCATCGCGTCGTCGTTGGCCGAGGCGATATCAGCAAAGTCCTTGTCTGCCTTCAGCACGCTGAAACCAAAACTCAACTGCGGCGTGCTGCGTGTAATCCCTGCGCCGTATTGCAAGCCGGGAAGCCCCTCGAATGAACTGGCCGCAACCGAGGCCGATAGGACACCAAAGTCGCCGAGCAGCACATCGGCACCTACTCCGCCCATGGCAAGCCCGGAAGTGCTTTCCAGATGCGTTTCGACGCTTAGCTTCGGCGTTGCGCCGTGGCGGTAGCTCAGAGAGGCGGCAGGTTGCGCGTAATCGTTGGAGCGTGTGGCATAAAGTCGACGCACCGAGCCCGCTTGAATAGCCAGTGAGTCGAGTCCTTGGTTAAGCAAGAGGCTGCTCGCGTAAAACGGCAGTGTTTGAGTGGTTTGACGGCCGCTGGCGTCCTTGACCACTACGGAGATATCGCCTCCGCCAGAGGTAACCGGCAACTGATTGAGCTCGAACGGGCCCGGCTGAACTTGGGTACTCGACTGGTGCAGACCGTTGACAAATATATCCACCGACGACGGCACCGCAACTTCACCAGTCATTCCGGGACGCGGATAAGTCACCAGGTCTGGGCGCAGGGCAAAGTTAGTGATCATCTGCACACCGACCATTCGTATCGGCCGGGTCCAGCTTAGGCCCGCGTTGATAAAGTCGCCCGCATTGAAAGTGCGCAGTGTCGTCGGATCGGAAATACTGAAAGTGCTGTCAAGGCGCACAGTGCCGCTGAAGCTTTCGCTATGGGTCTGCACGACGCTGGACTGCAGCACGCCAAAGGGGCCGAACACCCGCAGTTCGTTAA
>NZ_JAMFRV010000213.1 GCF_026224925.1 Pseudomonas sp.
CCTGAGCGGAGCGGGCATTATCCCGGGCATCAAAGTGGACATCGGTACAACCGAATTGGCTGGTTATCCTGGAGAGAAAATCACCGAGGGTCTGGACGGGTTGCGTGATCGGCTCAAAGAATACTTTCAAATGGGCGCCCGGTTTGCCAAGTGGCGCGCGGTGATCACCATAGGGGGTGATATTCCCAGCACTGGTTGCATCGAGGCCAACGCTCAGGCGCTGGCCCGTTATGCTGCGTTGTGTCAGGAGGCGGGGATGGTTCCCATCGTCGAGCCGGAAGTGCTTATGGACGGTGAACATACCCTGGAGCGGTGCGCCGCAGTAACAGAGGACGTTCTGCGAATAGTCTTCAAGCAGTTGCACGCTCAACGAGTGCTGCTTGAGGGCATGCTTTTGAAGCCGAATATGGTGCTTTCCGGCTTGGCTTGCGCCACCCAGGCAACGGTGGCCGCAGTAGCCGACGCGACCGTCAGTTGCCTCCTGCGAACCGTACCCGCCGCTGTGCCTGGCATTACGTTCTTGTCTGGGGGGCAATCGGGAGAGTTGGCTTCGGCCCGATTAAATGCAATGAATGTGGAATTCAAGTCACGGTTGCCCTGGGCATTGGCATTTTCGTTTGCCCGTGCCGTCCAGCAACCGGCTTTGGATATTTGGCGCGGTGAGGAGGCCAATGTGGTGGCAGCCCAACAGGCTCTGTTACACCGGCTCAGATGTAACCACGCGGCATGCCGTGGTGAGTACGACGCTGATCTGGAAGGGCAGGCCGTATGACAGCTCTCATACCCACGTCCGTGCATCTTTTTGCTTGTGAGACACGGCGAAACTGAATAGACGCTTTCCCGTCAGCAGCCTGATGCAATCAGCCCCACATTCAGGTCGATGATCTCAATGGGAGGCTGATAATTACTTGGCAGAGTCGCGCACCTGTTCAAGGGTGCGGTACAGGCTGCGGCGTCACGCTATGGGTGTGCTGGTTCTGGACTGGACAGGCAGCCCTGCTTCGGCGTTGGCTATTTCCCAGGCATCACGGGGTTCGTCCAAGTCGCGGTTGAGGGTTTCCGGGGTCTTGAATGTGGCGTACAGGGTGATCAGGGTCAGCAGCGCCAGGTAGCAGGCAATCGGCAGCCAGGCGCCGATACCAGCGCTGGCGTCGCCGTCGTGGCTCGCCACGACCAGGGCGATGATGCCGGCACCGATCATTGGCGCAATGCCACCCGCGATCACTGCCGAAGCTTCCCGGGCGATCGATACACCCATGTAGCGGTGACGCGAGCCGAACAGTTCAGGCATCAGTGCCGCCTGGGTGCCAAACATGCCCCAGGTACCGATGCCCAGAGCGATGGAGATGGCAATGATGCTCGCCACGACGTTGCCCAGACTGAGTACCCACCATACCGGGAAGGCCAGCGCCAGTTGCAGCAGCGCGAAGGCCCGGTAGACCACCACACGACCAAAACGGTCGCTGAGCTTGCCGGCAATCGGCACGGTCATCGCGCCGAGGCTGGCCGCGCAGATAAGTGTCAGCACGCCCACCGGCCCTTGCAGACCCACCACGCCAACGATGTAGCTCACAGCCAGGGCTTGGTAAATCGATGAACCACCGTTTTCCCCCAGGCGCAGGCCGATGCCGATCAGCAAGGTGGGCTTGGAGTGTTTCATGACACTTTTCAGCGGGTTCTCGCACACGCGCTTGAGCGCCTTGAGGCGGATGAAGGTCGGCGATTCCTTGAGTGACAGACGCATGTACAGGCCCAGCGCAACGATCACTACGCTGCTGAAGAACGGCACGCGCCACAGCCCGCTCTCGATGACGTTGTCATTGCCGCTGACCACCAGGAAATACACCAGCGCCGCGAGAATGGTCCCCAATTGGATGCCGAGGAACGGCAGGGCGGCGTAGAAACCACGCCGGCCCCCGGGAGCGTACTCGGTCATCATCACCGCCGCACCAGCCTGTTCGGCACCTGCGCCCAGCCCCTGGAGCAGACGCAGGACCACTAGCAGTACCGGTGCCAGGTAGCCGACCTGATGAAAGGTTGGCAGGGCACCAATCAGGGTGCTGGAAATGCCCATCAGCAGCACCGTCGACGCCAGCACGAACTTGCGCCCGACGCGGTCACCAATCATGCCGAACAGTACGCCGCCCAGCGGCCGTATCGCAAAACCCAGGAAGTAGGTGCCGAAACTGGCGATCAGGCTCATGGCACGGGTCTGTTCAGGAAAGAATAGCGGCCCGAAGCACTGCCCAGGGAGCAGGCCCAGGCTGCACGGTGTAAGTCTTTTTTGCGCTCTTGCGCGTCGGGGGTCAAGGCGATGTCGGATGGAGAATGATCGTGAGTCATGTGGGTACCTCTAGGTGCCTTTACGGCATCTTGTTATTGATAGGTAGCTGGGTTGCTTACAATTTCAACCGTTGTATTTCCTGGAGCATGGCCTGCTCCATGATGTCGATGGGCGCATCTTTCCCGGTGTACAACTCGATTTGTCGACACGCTTGGTGCACCAACATGCGGGTGCCAGCCACGGTGCTGCAACCCAGAGCTTTGGCTTGCAGTAGCAGAGCGGTCTGCACCGGCATGAACGCCACATCCATGACAATCAGGTGGCTGGCCAGGCGGCCGTCCAGCGGGTTGCTGTTCGGCTGCTTGAAGCCCACGGAGGTAGCGTTGATGACGACATCGAAGGTCTTGGCCGTGAACGCCTCGACGCTGCCGCCCCACTGCGCACCCAGATCCTCGGCCAGTGCGGCACCGCGTTCGGCACTGCGGTTGAACACAGTGACCTGAGCCGCCGCTTGCAGGCAACCGTAGACCACCGCACGAGCAGCGCCGCCGGCACCGATCACGGCGATACGCTTGCCGTTCAGTTCGGTGACTTCCTGCAGGGCGCGTATCGCACCCAGGTAGTCGGTGTTGTAGCCGGTCAGTACGCCGTCGACGTTGTTGATGGTGTTGACCGCACCAATCACCCGGGCCGATTCGTCGATCGTATCCAGATGCGGCATCACCGCAGTTTTGTAGGGCATGGAGACGTTCATGCCGCGCACGCCCAGAGCGCGAATGGCCGCCACGGCGGCAACTGGATCTTCGACGCCAAAACAGACAAAGGTATAGTCCAGGCCCAAGGCCGCGTATGCAGCGTTGTGGATCTTGGCAGAGAGCGAAAACGGCGAACCCATGATTGAGCCGCAGAGGGTTGGCAGGGATTGAGGCATGCTGGAGTCCTTGGCGCGAGAGTTAGACGACGCTGGTCAAGCCACCATCGACGAAAAGGGTGTGGCCGTTAACGAAGTCGGACGCTGACGAGGCGAGGAAAACTGCCGCGCCGCACAGTTCCTCGACATTGCCCCAGCGCCCGGCGGGGGTGCGTTGCACCAGCCAGTCTGAGAAAGCCGGGTCGTCGACCAGTGCCTGATTCAGTTCGGTCTGGAAATAGCCCGGGGCCAGGGCGTTGATCTGTAGGCCATGGCCGGCCCAGTCGGCACACATGCCACGGGTGAGCATGCGCACGGCGCCCTTGCTGGCGGCGTAGGGCGCGATAGAGGGGCGGGCCAGCTCGCTTTGCACCGAACCGATGTTGATGATCTTGCCGCGTTGGCGAGCGATCATGTGTCGGGCCACCGCCTTGGACACATTGAATACGCCATCGAGGTTGGTGCTCATCAGCCGGTGCCAGTCTTCGGCACTGACGTCCTGGAGCACCTGACGATGCTGCAACCCAGCGTTGTTGATCAGAATGTCTATTGGACCCAAGCGGTTTTCCAGAGCGTCGACGGCCGTTGCGACGGCTTGATGGTCGGTCACGTCGAACAACGAGTATTCGGCGTCCAGGCCTTCATCGCGTAACAGCGCGCAGGCGCCTTGGGCCCGTTCGGCATCGCGACCATTGAGCACCACCTGAGCGCCGGCTTGTGCCAGCCCACGGGCCAGGGCCAAGCCAATGCCGCGCACTGAGCCGGTGATCAGCGCCCGACGCCGGTTCAGGCGAAAGTTGTCGATCATGTATGTCTCCCTGTCTTGGATTTATGAATGGGGCAATGACGCCACTTTCAGCCGCTACCGCCTCGGCATGCCAATCGTTTATGGTGATGCTGTGATCACCGATCGTGATCACCAAAAGCGCTGCACTGAATCGGGAGGATAAGTGGAACTCAAACATCTGCGGGCCTTTGCGGCCTTGGCCGAAGAGCTGCACTTTGGCCGTGCGGCGGCGCGCCTGCACATTGTCCAGCCAGCCTTGAGTGCGCAAATACGTGCCCTTGAGGAGGATGTCGGGGCACAGTTGTTCGAGCGTGACCGACATCGGGTCGAGTTGACCGAGGAGGGAACGCTGTTTCTGCCCGGGGCCCTGGCGACCCTGCGCCAGGCCGAGCGCGCCCGTGAGGTGTTACAGCAGGCCGCGGCCGGAGAGGTCGGGGTGTTGCGTCTGGCATTTGTGTCGTCAACGTTGTCGCAATTGTTGCCGGTGCTCGTGCGTACGCTGGAGGAGCGCTATCCGCGTATCGAACTGGAGCTCAAGGACATGCCTTCGTTGCCGCAGGCCCGGGCCTTGCTGGACAATGCCCTGGATTTTGGTTTGGTACGCCTGCCCTTGAATGTGCCTGGCGTGCACACGCGTATGCTCTTTGAGGAGTCGTTGGTGGTGGCACTGCCGCAAGACCATCCGCTGTGTGCCCAGCGTCGTATACAGCCTCAGGATCTGGCCGGCTGTCCGGTGCTGGTGTTAGCGCGTAAGTTCGCCCCCGGTCTGTATGACCAGATGTTGGTGGGTTTTCACCGACGCAAGATCACCCTGGCGATTGCCCGGGAGATGGGCGAATTCACCACCCAGTTGGCGCTGGTGGCCGCCGGCCTGGGCGTCGGCATTTTGCCAAGCGGTGCCGCATCGGCTCTGCCAATCGGAGTCGTGACCCGGCCACTGGCGCTGGCCATGAGCGGCGCCGGCATCGGCGTGGCCTGGACCAGTCTGGAAAACCCGCGCAAGCGGACGTTGATGCAGGTGCTTGACGAACTCTATCCCGCGTCGAGTCCTGAGTGTTCTTAGGGGCTGTGCGGCCAGGGGAATTCCCAGGCGCTGCGCGACCATGAACTACACGCTCAATAGCACATGTCATTGGCCAAACCATGGAAGCAGCAATGGGTATTTGTCCAACAGGCATCGGAGATGCCGCCGACTGAGCGGCATCTCGTCGTCTGACTCAGCGGTAGCGTTCGAGCCAGTGAGCGTAAGGCGCAGGGAGCGTCCAGGACGCGTTATCGACACCCAGTTCTTTGGCTGCAAAATACGCCCAGTGCGGGTCGGCCAGATGGGCACGTCCGACAGACACCAAGTCCAACTGTCCATCCTGAACCGCAGCATGCGCAAGCTGTGGTGTGCCAAAGCCCCAGGCGGATGTCACCGGCAGACCAGTCTCCCGACGCACTCGTTCAGCGATAGGACCCATGAACGCGGGGCCCCAAGGAATGTTGGTTTCCGGGATGGTGAAACCTACGCTGACGCTCAACAGATCAAGCCCACCTTCTTTGAACCGGCGGCCTAGCTCGATCGATTCATTCAGGGTTTGTTCGTCACGCCCGTCATATTCAATGACACCGAAGCGTGCAGTTAGCGGAAGATTCTCTGGCCAAACCTCACGAACAGCGGCGAGAGTTTCCAGCAGGAAACGACTGCGGTTTTCGAAACTGCCGCCGTACGCGTCGGTACGCTGATTGGAGTGCTCCGAAAAGAAACTCTGACCCAAATAACCATGTGCAAAGTGCAGTTCGATCCATTCGAAGCCGGCGTCGCGGGCTCGGCGTGCAGCATTCACGAAGTCCTGACGCACGCGAGCGATATCTTCCAGCGTCATTTCCTCTGGCACTTTCGGCAAGTTGGCGCCGAACGCGATCGGGGAGGGGGCTATGGTCTTCCAGCCGTTTGGGTCGGTGTCAGCGATATGATCGTCTCCTTCCCATGGCCGATTGGCGCTCGCTTTACGACCAGCATGCGCGATCTGAATACCAGGCACAGAGCCTGCAGCCTTGATCGCCTTTACTACGGGTACGAATGCCTGGGCATGTTCGTCGCTCCAGATTCCGGCGCAGCCGGGGGTGATGCGTCCCTCGGGCGAGACGGCTGTTGCTTCGACCACGACCAGTCCTGCACCGCCTCGTGCCAAGCTTGCGAGGTGCACAAGGTGCCAGTCATTGATCACCCCATTGTCGGCCATGTACTGGCACATTGGCGGAATGGCTATGCGATTTCGTAAGGTCACGTCCTTTAAGGTGAACGGCTCGAACAGTGCTGACATCGGTGTGCTCCAGATAAATGTAATTCGCTTGTTCGATAGTAATCGAAATATGGCGCAAGTTGAAACCCCCCGCTATCATGCAGTCATGCGCGCCTTCAAACATCCACTCCCGTCAGACTTCGCCCTTGAGCGCGTCCTTCACGCCTTGAGTGATCCCGTTCGTCTAGAAATCGTTCGTTGTTTAGCGGGCGTCACTGAGGCTTCATGCGGTGAGTTGGATGGAGGTCGGCCGAAATCCAGCATGTCGCATCACTTCCGGGTATTGCGGGATGCTGGACTTGTCCAAACACGCAATGTCGGAACGACGCACATGAACTCACTGCGCGGCGTGGAGCTCAATCTGCGCTTTCCGGGGTTACTGCAAAGCATCCTCGCCCAGGCATGAGAAGGTTTCTGAGTTAACAGTTGTAGCTAGTTCAGCGAGCGGTTTCGCGATAGTTGGTTGGATCGGGCCGGCCTTGTTGTTCAGCTCACTGGGTGTGATATCAACATTGTGCGCGCTGAAGATGCGCGAGACGGCGCCAGCCGTTGACAAGTTGGCTCAACCGCTCCCAATAAAAGCAGAGGAGGTCACGGACAAATGGGTAGCGGGATAAAGCAGGATTGCTCGAAGCGCGTTTCCCGGACTCGACAAATACCCGGATTACAGAACGAATCATTACTTAGTCGCTGAACAGGTCGAACATGAGCTGTCGAAACCATCGGTTAGCCGGGTCACGGACACATCTGGCATGCCAGAATAAATTGATTGCGATTTCGGGTAACGGCATTGGCAGAGGCAGCATCGTCAGCTCGAACGGACCGGTGCAACTGCTCGCGAAGCGCTCAGGTACAGTCGCAATAAGGTCGGTGTTCTGCAGGATGTGACCCACTGCCACGAAATGCGGCACTTCCAGTTTGATGTCTCGATGTAAGCCCGCGCGCTGCATCAAAGCGTCGATTTCCCCGTGACCTGTACTAGCGGCGACAACCCTGACATGGCCGTATTCACAGAATCGCTCCCGGGTCATCGCTTGTTGGGTGATTGGATGCTCCTTCCTGCACAAGCATACGTAGCGATGGTGAAAGAGTCGTCGCTGATAGACGCCTGCCTGCAGATCGGGCAAAAGTCCAACTGCCAGATCAACACTGCCGTTGGCCAACGCTTCGGATAGACCTGCGTGAGTACGTAGGGTGCTCACGGATACACCTGGCGCGAGCTTTAGCAGGGTATCGATCAATCTCGGCATGAAGTAAATCTCGCCAATATCAGTCATTGCGATGACGAAGCGCTTTTGCGTAGTCGCGGGATCAAAGTCGTCTTGACGATTCAAAGCGCCGTGCAACGTACCAATGGCGCTGGATACTGGATCGGCTAGCTGGACCGCGTAAGGCGTTGGCTGCATTCCTTGACTAGTGCGCACGAACAACTCGTCTTTCAGCGCTGTGCGCAAGCGCTTTAGCGCATTGCTGACTGCCGGCTGAGTTAACTCCAGGCTTTGCGCTGCGCCAGACACACTTCGGTCGATCAGCAGTTGGTGAAATACCACCAACAAATTCAAATCCAGCTCGCGCAGTTGCATGGTGATTTTCTCTTGGAGGAGTAGCCAAAGCCAAAGATAGTATTCAGGTTGGTGATAGTGTCTATGGAGTTTGCGCCATTTATCAATAGAGGTGAGAGCGGCATTATCGGGGCATTCCAAAAACAAAACACAAGGTTGTCCCCATGTGTAGCTCTCAATCTACTTTACAAATAGCCATCGTTGGCGGCGGTATTGCTGGCGTGGCCTTGGCGCTGGATCTATGCCGTCATCCTCATTTAAACATCCAACTCTTTGAAGCCGCACCTGCATTTGGTGAGGTTGGAGCAGGCGTGTCATTTGGTGCGAACGCGGTTCGCGCAATTGAAGGGCTGGGAATAGGTAAGCCTTACGAACTCATTGCTGACCGGACTTCGGCCCCATGGCAAGACATCTGGTTCGAATGGCGCCGTGGTACCGATGCCGGTTATTTAGGCAATAGTGTGGCGCCGGGCGTTGGCCAATCTTCCGTGCACAGAGCAGATTTTCTGGATGCCTTGGCACAACAGTTGCCACCCGGTATCGCCTGCTTTGACAAGCGTGCGGTGCAGGTCGATGAAGTAGACGAACGCGTTCGTATTCGCTTCACGGATGGTACCCAATACGAGTGTGATTTGTTGATCGCCGCTGATGGTATCAAGTCATCTATCCGAGATTACGTACTGCAGGGGTTGGGTCATCCAGCGGTTGTTCCCCGATTCAGCGGCACCTGCGCCTACAGGGGAATGATCGATAGCGAAACGCTCCGAGCGGCGTACCGCGCAGCCGACATCGACGAGCATCTGATCAATGTTCCGCAAATGTATTTGGGCCTGGACGGCCACATCCTCACGTTCCCGGTCAAGAAAGGCCGGTTGATCAACGTAGTGGCCTTCGTTTCAGATCGCAGCTCCCCTGATCCGCAATGGCCACAGGACACGCCTTGGGTAAAAAACACCACACAGGCCGATATGCTCCAGGCCTTTTCGAGCTGGGGCGACGCGGTCCGCGTTCTGCTCGAATGTATTCCCGCGCCTACCTTATGGGCGCTTCACGACCTGGAGGAGCTTCCCGGCTATGTGCATGGCCGAGTAGGACTCATTGGTGACGCTGCGCACGCCATGCTCCCTCATCAAGGGGCCGGTGCCGGTCAGGGACTTGAGGACGCTTGGTTGCTTGCTCGACTTTTGGCTGATCCCCACGTGACTGCTGAAAACGTAAAACCCTTGCTTGGAGCCTACAACGACGTGCGCAGACCGCGCGCTTGTCGAGTTCAGCGCACCTCGTTGGAGGCAGGCGAGCTGTATGAAATGCGTGATGGTCATGTCAGCGATAACGAGCAGCTTCTGTCAACGACCCTGGCCAGTCGGTTCGATTGGTTGTGGAACCATGACATAGAGGTCGATCTGGCGAATGCACGTAGCCAGCTCGGATGGCAGTAAGTGGGTAGGTAACCGTATGTTCCCGCGCTGTGCGGTTGTGGCGGGTGCAGATAAATCAACAATAAAAAAGGAGCAACATTATGACTGTCAGCATTTATAACTCACCCCAGGTTCTTGCGTTTCTCGAGGACGCGGCAGGATTGAGGAACACCGAAGGAAGTGCGCGTAACAAGCAGATTGTCTTCCGATTGCTGCAAGAGACTGTTCGGCTGATCGAGGAGTTGGACATCAGTGATGATGAGTTCTGGTCAGCTGTCGAATACTTCAACCGCCTTGGCGCAAGCAATGAAGCAGGTCTCTTGGTCGCAGGCCTTGGGATCGAACATTTTCTCGACCTTCGTAACGATGCCAAACAAGCCGAAGCCGGACGAGTTGGCGGAACGCCACGCACCATTGAAGGCCCACTCTATGTTGCCGGTGCCCCGCTGTGCGATGGCTATGCCCGTCTGGATGATGGGGCCGAAGGCGATGCCGCCACGGTTATGTTCGTGGAAGGCCAGGTACTTGACCTGCAAGGACTTCCAATTCCAGGGGCGTTGGTGGATATCTGGCAGGCCGACAGCAAAGGTAACTACTCCCACTTTGATAAAAGCCAGTCCGAATTCAACCTGCGTCGCCGCATAGTGGCTGACGCCCAAGGGCGCTACCGGGTTCGAAGTATTGTGCCCTCAGGCTATGGCTGCAATCCGTTGGGCCCCACTCAGGAATGCCTGAACCAACTCGGTCGTCATGGCCAGCGTCCCGCGCATATCCACTTCTTCGTGTCCGCCGCAGGGTACGAACATTTGACCACCCAAATAAACCTTTCCAACGATGCCTATCTTTGGGACGACTTCGCCTATGCCACCCGTGATGGGCTGATTGGTGAGGTGCGGTTCGTCGAAGATGCGCCGACGGCACGCGAGCGGGAGATTTCAGGTCGGTTCGCGGAGATGACTTTCGATTTCCAGTTGCGCCCAGCACTCGATAGCGCAGCAGCGCGGCGAAGTAATCGTCCGCGGGCGCTTCAAGAGGCGTGAGACGTCATTACACATCATCGATAGAAAATGAAAAAAGAGGATAACCGCATGTCCCTTAGTAATTTGAAACCCGTTGAAGTCACTGTCGCTGTCCTGCGCGAGGCAGGCGCAAAGTTTAAATTGGAACGAGCCGAACTGGGCGTCCCGCGTCCAGACGAAGTCCGCGTCCGCATCGTCGCAACCGGCGTGTGCCACACGGACATGGTGGTTCGTGACCAATTGTTCCCGACACCGCTGCCAATCGTTCTAGGGCACGAAGGTGCCGGGGTAGTCGAATCGATCGGTTCGGCCGTTACTACCATCGCCCCCGGTGACCATGTGGTGTTGACGTACATGTCTTGCGGGCTATGCCTGCCTTGCGAAAATGGACACCCCGCGCATTGCTCGCATATGCACCCGCTGAATTTCGGGGGTGGTCGCCTTGATGGCAGCACCTCGACCTGCAGCTGTGAAGGCAACACGCCGATCCATGACCATTTTTTTGGTCAGTCATCGTTTTCGACTTACGTCATCGCCAATGAACGAAGCGTCGTCAAGGTTTCGAAGAATGCTCCGCTGGAGCTTCTTGGACCATTGGGCTGCGGCATTCAGACCGGGGCAGGGTCTGTACTCAAGGCGATGAAGGTTGAGGCCGGTGCCAGCTTTGCCGCTTTCGGTTCAGGTGCTGTTGGCCTGGCTGCGGTCATGGCAGCCAGGGTTGCGGGCGCGACCACCATCATTGCCGTCGATGTGACCCCCAGTCGTCTAGCACTGGCCTTAGAACTCGGCGCGACTCACGTAATCAACAGCCGCGAAGAAGATCCGGTACAGCGTATCCGTGAAATCACCGGTGGAGGTGTCAACTACAGCCTGGAGTGCTCGGGTCGAGCGGAAGTTTTGCGCCAGGCTATCGACGCGATCACCACGCTAGGCACCTGCGGCATTGTCGGCGCCACGAAGATGGGGACCGAGGTCGCCTTCAACATCAATGAAGTCATGATTCCCGGCAAGCGAATCATGGGCATTGTCCAGGGCGACGTAGTTGCCAACGCCTTCATTCCAACATTGGTCGATTTGTACCTGCAGGGTCGCTTTCCGTTCGACAAGCTGTGCCGCTTTTATGACTTCGATCAGATTAACGAAGCGATGGCCGACAGTGAGAGTGGCATCACGATCAAACCCATCCTGCGTATGCCGACTGTGACTGAGCAAGCGTGATATTCCCAATTGATAAAAGGTAACAAAGATGAATGTTCAACTGGTTATCGATAACGTGAAGCAAGCGGCGGAGGGCGGTAAAACCTATCGACGCCTCGACCCTGTCACCTCGCAATTGGTCACCGAGGGGGCGGCGTGTAGCGTTGAAGACGCCTTGCGCGCGGCGGCATCATCGCAAGCGGCTTTCAAGACCTGGTCAAAGGTTGGTCCTACGGAGCGCCGTCGCCTTCTTTTGGCTGCCGCCGACGTGCTGGAAAGCAAGATGGCAACCTTCTGCAGTGTCATGGCGCAAGAAATTGGCGCATCACAGCTTTGGGCGCAATTCAACGTCGGAGCTTCTGCAAATCTGCTACGTGAAGCAGCGGCGCTTACGACCCAGATCAAGGGAGAAACCATCCCTACCGATAAGGCCAACACTCTGTCCATGACCCTGCGGCAGCCCGTGGGTACAGTGCTCAGCATCGTGCCCTGGAACGGGCCAGTGGTTCTGGGGGCAAGAGCAATCGCTTACCCCTTGGCGTGTGGCAACACGGTTATTTTCAAAGGATCGGAAAATAGCCCGCGTACTCACGAGCTACTGACAGAAGCCTTCCATGAAGCAGGATTTCCACCGGGCGTATTGAACTTTATTATCTCGGCGCCTGAGGATGCCTCGGCAGTCACCGAAGCATTGATCAGTCACGACACGGTTAGGAGGATCAACTTCACGGGCTCTACCAAGGTCGGGCGGATGATCGCTCAGACCAGCGCCAAATATCTCAAACGTTGCCTGTTGGAGCTGGGCGGTAAAGCTCCCTTTATCGTCCTTGAAGATGCAGACCTGGAGGGGGCGGTGAATGCAGCAGTATTTGGTGCATTCCTTTACCAAGGGCAGATTTGCATGTCGACCGAACGCTTCGTTGTTGACGAAGCGATCGCTGACGAATTCGTCGCCAAATTTGCCCAGCGGGTCAGTAGCCTGGAAGTAGGAAATCCGGTAAATGCGCCTGGCGCCGTAATAGGTCCGATGATCTCCCAAGGTTCGGTTCAACGTATCAACCAGTTGTTGGACGACGCAATCGGCAAGGGCGCACGTATCGTAGCAGGCGGTCTGGCAGACCAGGCGTTGATGAGCCCAACCCTCGTTGATCAAGTGACCTCTTCAATGGATATCTACGATGAGGAGACTTTCGGTCCGGTAACCACCATCGTCCGCGTCAAGGGCGCCGAGCAAGCGCTGGAAGTCGCCAATGACACGGCTTATGGTCTTTCGTCGTCGATTTTCAGTCGAAATGTAAGCCTTGCCCTAGATCTAGCGAGTCGTCTTGACGCTGGTTGTGTGCATATCAACGGCGCCACGGTTCAGAACGAACCTCAAGCACCCTATGGCGGCATGAAAAACAGTGGTCATGGTCGGTTCGATGGCAGTGCTGTCATTGATGAATTTACCGAGGTGAAGTGGGTCACCGTGGAACCTGCTGACCAGCCTTATCCATTCTAAGTTTCACCCGCCGCAAAGCTATCAGTTCGAAAAGCAGCCCTGTGGTTAATTGACCCACAGGGCTATCGCGTGCTGCTAAATAACAATGGTTGCGAAAATGAATAATAAAAAGACAAATGCGCCAGTAAGCCTGCTAAAAAACGCTCAACACCTAATGGTTGGCTCTGCCTTAGTGTTGGCATTACCCGCCGCTTCGGCTACTGAAGGTGGTGGCTCTTCCTACCCAATGGGCGCCGAAAATTACATGACTGGCGCCATGCCGCCGCCAGGGTTCTATAGCCAGATATTTGCCGAAAGTTATAGAGCAGATACTTTGCGCAACAATCAGGGTGGTAAGGCGGTTAACGACTTTCATTTAAGTGCAGATGTTATCGCGCCTAGGTTGATCTGGGTCACTGACCAGAAGATATTTGACGGCGCGTTGGCATTTCATGTGAATGTCCCGCTTGTTGACCTCCGAGTCGACGTCAATGATCAGCATCAAAGCAAGAACGGGATGGGCGATATCATCTTCGGCCCAGCGCTGGGGTATCACTACAGTGAAAAGTTTCACGCTATTTATGCGCTGGACATATTCGCGCCAACGGGGCGGTATGATAAAAATGATCTTGCTAATATCGGTCGTAACTATTGGGCATTCGAGCCCATCGCGGCGTTCTCTTACGTGAATCCAGTTGGCCTAAACGCCGACATCAAAATGATGTATGACTTCAACCTGCGTAACTCGGACACCGACTATCGGTCTGGCCAAGAACTGCACGCCGACTACTCCCTAGGATGGGGCTTGGGCAATGGCTGGGTGTTAGGCGTGGGTGGCTACATTTATCGCCAGACCACTGATGATCG
>NZ_JAMFRV010000214.1 GCF_026224925.1 Pseudomonas sp.
GATTTGCGGGTACAGCCAAGTGTGGGAAGTAGGGTGGGAGTAACGCCGGGCTGTAAACCACGTCGATAAAAATTTCATCAGCAGTCAGCAGTATTTCTCTTTCTTTCAATTGGGTTCTAATAACCGTATCGATGTAGTCGGTGGTGATTGATTGATCATTGGTCAGCGGATTAGTCAGGTGTTTCTCAGTCAGCCGCGTAAGGTCAATAATCGAGTTGCCCGCTGTTTTCGCTGAGATCAGCCAGCTGTCTTTGTTTTCGGTGCTCATCGCTTGCCACCAACGGGGCATGGACGTGTAGAGGATATATTTGTCGTTCCAGTTCAGATTCAGGAAGTTGTCGAACTGATAATGTGGGTCGAGTGATTGTGAAAGAGCCTCTAGAAAGTCACCGGATTTAAATCCCAGGGCTTTGGATATTTTGACGCAGTGCAAAAAGTCAGATTGTTGCTTGATAATCTGCGATGCCAATAGTTCGCTGAGAAAGTCTGCTTTCATGGGCCTGATATTCCAGGCATAGGTCGCAGGTTTTTCGTCATTGGACGGATTGATACTGAAGGCCTGCTCAAGTGGGACATTTTTCAGCAACCATGCTTTTTGTTCCGGGTCGCTCAGCCGTTTTACTAATGATTCGTTCAATGAAAGCAACGAATCGAACCCTTCCAGTCCATTATTGGGGGAATAAAGCACGACCGCGCCAAGACGGCCCCCTTCATGCTCAAAGGAGTAGAATTCGTTGGCGTGGGTGATAATAGATAGGCCGGTGAAGGGCACCAATGGATTATCGCCGACGCTTAAAGACAGGCTGAACACGCCGTGTTTTTTTATCAAGGTCGAATTGTTCGCTCGGCTGTACCGGAGCATTTCAGTCAGCATGGCGCCCTGCTGAGTGGTTAAGGTTTTCTGGTATACGCCTGCCCGAGCTTCCAGCTGCAGCGCTTTAGCGCGCTCGTCGATGAACAACGCTTTGCGGGTTTTACCATCGGTCCCGATGGCGCTCCAGTAACGTATCAAGGACTCGTTGTAAGCGTCGGACATTGAGTCCGCGCACTGACGGTAGATAGCTACCAACTGCTTATGGGTCAGTGAAAGCACCTCATTCACGACAGAAACTGAGTCTGCAACAGTAAACAGTCCGACACTTTCGTCTTCCAGCTTTAACGCTCCCAGGAAGTAATCGATCAAGCTATCGCACAGTCTGAAAGACTCATTGAACCTGCGATCCCAGCGAGGTTCTGGTGCTGGGCGCAGCGACGGAAAGTCGGTGTACGGCGGTATGTTGCGCGCTTTGTATTCGTACAGCGTCAACCACGTGTTTTGAAAGTCGATCATTACACCCGGATGATCTCGGTTAAGCGTTTTTCGGAACTCAAATTCAACCGTTGCGAGAAAGCTGGGTGGAAATAAATCTGAATCGACTGGCATGGTGTCCAGGCTTGCGGGCAGAGGGGGAATCTGATTGGTCATTTTAGTTATTCATGGTTGTTAATAAGGAAGTGCTCTCGTTAGCGATGTGCGAGAGGTCCAAACCATGGAGTCACTAAGCGAGGGCGGTGTCTGCCGGCCTGTGGATATTCAGCAGACCGAATCGGGCAGTTCTACCTGTAGGACCGGTCATGCGGGCTAGCGCTTGCGCATCAGCCCGATGAAAAACAGACCGCCGATTGCCGCTGTGGCTACCCCGATGGGCAGGTCTTCGGGGGCAATCAAGGTGCGGGCGGCGACATCGACCCACACCAGGAAAATACTGCCCATCAATACGCAGGCCGGTAGCAAGCGACGGTGTTCGGCGCCGACTATGCGGCGAGCTACGTGGGGCACCATCAGGCCGACGAAGCCGATTGAGCCGCTGATGGACACCATCACCCCGGTCATCAGCGATGCAATTAAAAATACCTTTATCCTCACGTTGCGTGCGTTCAAACCCAAGGTGACGGCGGTTTGCTCACCCGCCATCAAGGCGTTCAATGCGCGGGCCATGGCCAGCAGCAACAGCAGGCCGATCAACACACTGAATGCCGGGATACCCAGCAGCTCCCAGCGGGCCAGACCCAGACCGCCGAGCATCCAGAACATTACGGCGGAGCTGGCACGATGGTCGCCCATAAACAACAGCAAGTTGGCCAGCGCCATCATCACGAACGACACCGCGATGCCGCACAACAGCAGGCGATCACTGTCCAGACGGCCTTGGCGGTTGGCAATGGCGAGCACCATCAACATGCTGCACAACGCACCCGTGAACGCGGCGAGCGGCAGGGTCAAAAGCCCCACCACCTCACCAACGTGCAGCACCACGATGACCGCACCGAGGGTTGCACCGGAGGTTACGCCCAACAAATGTGGGTCGGCCAACGGGTTGCGGGTCACCGCTTGGAGTACCGCGCCAGTCAACGCCAGGCCGGCGCCGACCAATGCGCCGAGCAACATCCTTGGCACGCGAATCAACCACACAATGTGTTCCTGGCCCGCACTCCAGCTCGGTACGCCCGCGCCAAGCGCGAATAGCTTGTGTAAGAGGATCTGCCAAACAATGTGCGCGGGCACGGGCGCTGCACCAAAACCCAGCGACAGCACGCAGGACGCCAACAGCAAGAGGCCGAGGCCCACCATCAGCAGGCCATAGGTGCGCTGTCCGGTCACAGTGGTTTGCCGTGAAAGCCTGCGGCGAGGGTTTCGATGGCGTCGATGTTGTCGATCCCCGGAGTGGCAGCCACGTAAGGAATCACGATGAAGCGCTGGTTGCGAATCGCGTCGATGGATTGCAGCGCCGGGTTGTTTGTCAGGAAGCGCTCCTTCTGTTCAGCGGTGACTTCGCCGTAATCGACGATCACGATAACTTCGGGATTGCGCTCTACGACACTTTCCCAGTTGACCCGAGTCCAGCTAGCATCGATATCGTCCAGCACATTGCGCCCGCCGGCGGCTTCGATCAGCGCTTGGGGCATTGCCAGGCGGCCCGAGGTCATGGCTCGGTCCTCGCCACTGTCGTAAAGAAACACCCGGGGGCGGTCAGTGGGCAATCCGGCTTTAATATTCGCTACGCGCTGCTGCATCTGCGCAATCAACTGATTGGCGCGATCTTGCACGTCGAAAATCTTCCCCAGGTTACGCAAGTCGTTGTACATGTCATCGAGGGACGCCGCCGGACGTTTCATCACAAACGCGCACGATTCGGTCAACTCATACACCTTGATGCCGAGCGGGGCGAGGGTCTGCGGCGTGAGGTCGCCACCGATGCGCATGCCGTAATCCCAACCGGCAAAAAAGAAATCGACGTTGGCGTTGAGCAGGGTTTCCACCGACGGGTATTTGCTCGCCAATTCTGGCAGGCCATCGAGAACTTTCGCCATCTGCGGCGTCACCGTTTTCCAGCCGGTAATGCCGCTGTAGCCGACCATGCTCGATTTCAAACCGAGGGCGAGCATCATTTGCGTCATGTTGATGTCATGGCTGAGGGCGTGCTGCGGCGCTTTGTTGAAAGTCACTTCGCGGTTGCAACTTTGGACAGTCAGCGGGTATTGCGTAGCTTCGGCTGAGGCTTGGGCAACAACGATCGACATCAGCCCAAGGGCAAAGCTGATGCGCAGGAAAAAAGATGACGTCATGGGTGAGTGATCCAGGTAATTCGGGGGTAGCCGGAAAGCGGATGGGTGTCGACCAGTGCTTCGACGCCGAATACGTCGCGCAGTAATTCGACGGTGAGTACGTCCGTGGGCGTACCGCTGGCGACGATGCGCCCTTGGTCGATGACGTACAGCCGATCACAAAACGCAGCGGCGAGATTGAGGTCATGGAGGCTGGCCAATACGCCGATGTTCAGGCGCTTGATCAGTTGCAGCAGTTCGATCTGATAGCGTGGATCGAGGTGGTTAGTCGGCTCATCAAGCATTAGCAGGGTCGGTTGCTGAGCCAAAGCGCGGGCGAGAATCACGCGCTGCTTTTCGCCACCGGACAACGTGGCAAACCCATGGTCTTCGAAGCCGTGCATGCCCACCGAGAGCAACGCATCGCGGGCAATTTGCCGGTCTGCCAGCGTGTCGCCCTCGAACAGGCTTTTATGCGGCGTGCGGCCCATGGCGACCACTTCATCGACGGTCAGGCCAAACGCGTCGGGAAACTCCTGCAGCACCACTGCAATTCGCTGCGCGCACCAGCGTGGCGACTGCTGCCAAATATCGGCTTGATCCAGCAGCACTTCGCCCGTGGCCGGTCGGTTGAAACGGTAAGCACAGCGCAACAAGCTGGTCTTGCCGCTGCCGTTGGGACCAATCAACCCGACAAACTCCCCCGCAGCCACGCTCAACCCCACCTCGCGCAACTGGAACTGGTGATGGCAATGACCATGGCCGAGTGGCGACCATGCGAGGTTGGTGAGGGAAAGTGTGGTCATGGGGTGTCCTGTTGAATAAATGTGCTGCGAGCTCGGTCTCTGTAGGAGTGGGCTTGCTCGCGATCGGCTGCGTAGCAGTCGTAATCCAGCCGACTCAACTCCTCCAGCTGGAACTGAGTCCGGCATTTGGGACCGCTTCGCGATCCATCGCGAGCAAGCTTGCTCCTACAGGTTTGTGGCAGTGCGTTGAATTCGCGACAACACCAGCCAGTCCAGTGCCCAAACAGCCACCAGGGAAATGCCCACCAATGGAAACGCTAACCCCAGTCCGATCATGATCACGATGGCGGTTTTCCAGCGGGGCAGGTCGTGACGCAGCGGCGGAGCACCAAGGCCGCCTTGTGGGCGACGCTTCCACCAGATCACCAGCCCGCTCACAGAGCTAAGCAGCACCATCAGGCAAATCAGCAGAATCAGCAGTTGATTGAACCCGCCAAAGAACTTGCCTTCGTGCAGCATCACGCCCATTTCCGTGGCGCGGGAGACAGTGCTGTAGTCTTTCCAGCCGACGTCGGCCAAGACCTTGCCGCTGTATTGGTCTACATGCAAAGTGGCGTCTTTACGTGGGTCGTCAGCGAACACGGCGATGGTAAATACGCCATCTGCGGTGGTCGGCGCGGTGATGCTATAGCCCGGCTCAATGCGGCGCTCTGTGGCGATGTCGACTACTTGTTGCAGCGACAGCGTTGGCGCCGCAGGCATGGACATTCCAGCCATGTGATTCATGTGTTCCGCATGCTCGCCCGATACCGGCATCGGGGTGTTTTCCAGCGCCCACGGCACGGTTTGGCGGGCCGGTGTATTCAGTTCGCCAGCCTGTTTATTTGATTTCGGTACGTCGTTCCACATGGCTGCCGGGAAGGTGTTCCAGACGTCGGCAAACTGCTTGCCCCAGACGCCGGTCCAGGTCATGCCGCTGAGCAGCATCAGCAACAAAAACAACGCGCCCCAGAAACCGGTTACCGCATGAAAGTCGCGCCACAGCACCCGGCCCTTAGTGTTTAAGCGCGGCCACAAAACGCCGGCCATCGACGCACCGCGTGGCCACCACAGGTACAGGCCCGAGATCACCAGGACGATTGCCCAGCCGGCCGCTAACTCCACAATGCGGTCACCCACCTTGCCGAGCAGCAATTTGCCGTGCAGTGAGCGGGCGAGGGCTTGCAGGTTGTTTTTGCCGTCCTGGGTGCCCAGAATTTCGCCTCGATACGGGTCTATAAATACGTTCAGTTCACGGCCCTCCTGCAGCACCACAAACTGCGCGCTGCCTTGCGCGTTCAACGGCGGCAGGTACTTGCTGATGGGGGCCTGGGGATACGCCGCCTTCACCCGCTGTTGTTGCGCATCGGCGCTGAGCAATTGCTGGCCGGGTGTGACATACAGCAGGTCGCCGTACATCACGTTGTCCAGTTGTGGTTTGAACAGGTAAATGATCCCGGTCAACGACAGCAGGATGATGAACGGCGCGACGAACAGTCCGGCATAAAAGTGCCAACGCCAGGCAAGGTTGTAGAAAGAGACTTTTGTTTGAGTCATGTGCAGCGCTCCCGAAAGGGGATAAACACGGTTCGACCGGAACGGCACTTTTTGCAGTGTCGACCGGTTCAATGAATGGCGGAATTACCGTGCAATCGAGAGCGGCGGGGCGCGGGTACGGGCGTTGGGGAAGGTGGTTTGCCGGGCGTGGCCTTGTTGCGACGCCACGGTAAAAAAGCCAGTCGGCTTGGGTGGCGTGGCGGCGATGAACGCCAACGTCTGTGGCACCGCCGGGAAACTGAACAGCAGGGTGCAATAACCGCACTTGGCCCAAATAACATGGTCGGCGGCAACCGATGTCTGGGCCTGTTCGGCACCGTGGCAAGACGGCGCGTCTGCGGTCATGTCCGTGGGTGCGGTCATGTCCATTGATGCAGACATCGACATCCCGACGTGATGATCCATCGGCATCGCTTGGGAAATCAGCGGGCCGATAAAGATCATCAACATGGCGAACAGGCTCAGCCATGCGCCTCGCATTTTGCGAGGGCGCTGGATGAAACTGACGCGGTGCTGGGTGCGGTTCAATTCAGTGCTTTATTCGATTAGTGGTTGTGCTGGGCAGTGTCGTCTGGCGCTTGTTTTTGCACCGCGACTTCGACGGTCACGTCACCGGCTTTTTCGAAGTGCAACGTCAGTGGAAAGTGCTGACCGTCGACCAGCTTCGATTTGTCTTTCAACTCCAGCAACATCACGTGGTAGCCCATCGGGGCAAATGTCGCTTGGCTTTCGGCCGGGATCTCGACGGTTTGCACCTGTTGCATCTTCATCAGGGCGCCTTGCATCGAGTGTTCGTGCAGTTGGGCCAAACCGGCAATGGGGCTGTCGACACTGAGCAAGTGGTCGGCAGTTTTTCCGCCGTTGTGAATGACGAAATACGCAGCCACGGTGGGCGCATTAGGCGGTAGCTCCATGGACCACGGCTGCGCGATGTGTAACTCGCCGAGCATGAAGTCTTGAGCGTTGGCAAAACAGGCTGGCAGCCAAAGGGCGGCCAAAATAAGGATCTTCTTGATCATGGTGATTCTCCATCAGTCAAAGGCGCTATTTAGCCTGAATACTTCTGTAGAGCCAACTTGTTGGCGAAGCAATGTGCTTGGTGTATGACTCAAGGACTCTCGCCAACACATTGGCTCAGGCGATTTATGGACCATGCAGGTCCAGCGCCATGCCGAAAATCTGTGGGACCAACCGGGGCGCGTAGCTTTGTTCGGGA
>NZ_JAMFRV010000215.1 GCF_026224925.1 Pseudomonas sp.
AATGCCAGAGCATTTGATTGCGGATCATCTGGCTTCAGGGCGCCTCCTGCCGCTTGAGTTAACCGCCGAACTTCAGCGCACCCCAGACACACTTACGATCTACGCAGCGCACATGCAAAATCGCTCTTTAGGGAAAGCAGGCCGATGGCTTCTGAATGATCTGACCCGTCGTCTTTGCATGTGATGATACAAAGACGACTAACGTCAGCGGTTCGGTTATCCCGTTGGTCAGAGGGCTGATGCGGTTAGCCGAAGGCTTCAATGTCTGACACAACACCAAGCCAATCGTAGCCAAATCAGCACCTACAAAGACGCGTCCATCAAGCCAATTCAGGCTCTGAATCGACCACCGCTTTCACTGCATCGAGGCGACGAATGTACTTCCAGTCCGCCTCATCAATATAGATACCGTTAGGTCCGCTGCCGCCCTCAAGGTCAATGGCGACATGCGCCGAGACCTGCGGTTTAACGCTGGCCAGGATGGGTACAAAGCCTAGCTGCAAACTGGTTTCCAACAATGCGGCCTGGTTCTTCTCGTCGATATCGGCCGCTTCGTCCAAGTAGTAAGGCAGTCGAACACGTCCGGCCTGATCGCGGTCCATCAAGTGCAGCAACAAGTACATGTTGGTCAGCGCCTTGATCGTCATGGTGGTGCCGTTTGAGGCCGCACCGTCGATGTCGGTATGGATCACCGGCGAGCCGTTGACCTTGGTGATCTCGAACGCCAATTCAAACAGATCCTTCAAGCCCAGTTGGTTGTGGTTCGCTGCCACCAGCCTCGCGAGGTACTCCTTGGCTTCTTCGTTCCTGTTGTCCTGATCAGCACTTTGGCTCAGATCGAACACTGACAGCGTTTCACCCTCTTCATACTGGCCAGCGCTGTGGATAATCTGATCGATGTGTTTGAGCGCCTCTTTGTTCGGCGCTAAAACAATTCGGAAGCTTGCCAGGTTGGATACTTGGCGTTTGTTGATCTCGCGGTTAAACAACGCCAACTGATGTTCCAGGCTGTCGTAGTCACTGCGGATGTTGCGCAATGTGCGGGCAATGTCGGTCACGGCTGCGCGGCGCGCTTTGCCGAGGGTCAGCGCCTCGTCTTGGCGATGGGCATAAGCGTTGATCAGCAGGTGCAGACGACGCTCCATGTCATCTTCGCTGTCGAACTTCGCTACGCCCTTTAGGCGAATCTGAGCGTACAACGCCTCGATTTGATTATCGGCGCGTTGCAGGCTCTGCCAGCTGTCCTGATAGTCATTGAGCAATGGCAGCAGGTTCTCCAGCGAGTCATCCACTGCTTCCATGAACGGCGTACCGAAAGGCATGTCGGCGGGCAGCAGCTGCCGGCGACGCAATGCATCGTCCAATGTGCGCTGCTTGGCTTCCATGTCACCGATCTGCCTGCCGACCAATTGCAACTTGGCCGACAGCTGTTGAACGCGCTCAGTGAAAGCATCGCTTGAGCGTTTCAGTTCATCTTGCGCGGCTTCCATCTGCGCCAATTGCTCGAGTTTTTCCGGCTCCTCGGCGCTGAGGGTCTGGCTGCGACGGAAGTCTTCCAGCGCCTTTTGCGCGTCCAGCACCTGCTGATACAACGCTTCAGTCTGAGATTTGCTAGCGGCACGGTCAGAAGCTACCGCTTGCTGGACTTTCAGCTGTTTCAGTTCTTTTTCCAGGCGTTCCTTTTGATCGCGCAATGCTGCACGGTCAGCCAAGGCCTGTAATGCAGGAGGCTCGATATGTGACAAGTTGATCGTCAGGCCCGGCACTTCGAAGCGCTCGCCTTTAAAGCCGTCGAGGATACGCTCCAGCGACTTGACCCACGCGTCGCCATCATCCAGCGCGATACCTTGTTCGCCAAGCGGCAGGCTGAACAATGCGCTGTTGAACAGACGCATCAAGCGCTCGACATCAGGCTGGGAGAATTCCTCGCGCAGACGCGCATAGCTATTGTTGTCAGCGTGATCAAGTTGTTGCTTCACCGACTTCAAGCGCTTTTCCAGATCGCGCAGACGCTCGTCCAGGTCTTCAGCGCTGAACTGCCGCGACTGAGCCAGAGCACCGGCCAACTCATCGTGAGCGTCTTTGGCTGCCAGCAATTGCTGTTCCAGCACCCTGACGTCGTTGACCAGTGCGAAGCGGTTCTTAAGCACAGACAACTCGCCGATCCAGCGCTGAATGCCGCTGATCTCACGTTCCAAACGCATCAGTTCTTGGGTGCCGCCACGCTGATCGTTTTGCAGCGAGTCCTGCTCGTTGCGGTAATGCTCGGCGTGAATCACTAACTCGTCTTTGCGCGCGCTGGAATAGTCCTGCCACGTGCCTAACAGCGAATCGAGAAGGGGTGAAATACGGTGCAATTTACCGCGCAATACCTCGCGCTGTTTGACGCCAGCAGACAATGCTTCAACCAGCGAACCGGCAAGTACCAGTGCGTTGTAGTCTTGCTCCATGCGTCGCACATCGCGGAAGGCTTCTTCGCACGCAGCAATGTAGTCGACACTGCCCGAACGCAGGCTATGTTCGAAGGCATCGAGAAACAACTGTTTGAGTTTTGCCGCCGTAATTTCACGCATGTGCAGCAAGTTGATAAACAGTGCGCGGAAAGTTTTCAGACTCTGTTCGCTAGTGGATCTCAGAGGAATCAAGGTCAGGTCCAGCGGAATCGACGTGTGCCCCCCGACCAGCAAGCGACGCAATTCGTCAGGTTTGAGTTCATAGGCTTTCAGGCCCTGACTTTCCAAATTGCTGAAAAGCTCTTTCTGCCGCAGACAGGTGTCGTTCTTTTGGTAATGCGCTAGATCAAGCTTGCCGGCATAGGCGAAGAATTGGTGGCCGAAGCCGCCACCTGGGCCGCGACCGACTACGCCAATGACGTGCGGACCATGGGGTAGGGAGACTTCAACCAGGATGTAGCTGGTGTCAGTAGCGAAATAGAAACGCCGGGATTGTTCGAGGGTATATTTGCCGAAACTCATGTCCGACATACGCGCCAGAATCGGGAATTGCAGGGCGTTGATCGAGGCGCTTTTGCCGAGATTGTTCGCACCATAAACCGACAGTGGGTGTTCCAGTGGGAACAAACCTAAGCTGTAACCTGCGGTATTCAGTAGCGCAAAGCGGCGAATGCCATAGCGTTCCTGGCTCATGCATCCATCTCCTGTTGCTCGGCGGCAATGGCTCGCGCCAACGCTTGCGATTCAGTTTCTTGCGGCTCGTCAAATTCGGCGAGGTCCAGCGGGTCGTCCGTAGAGAGCAATGCTTCATCACTGTCGTCGTCATCGATCAAGATGGGAGTCGGCAGTGGCAAGACGCTGTGCAGGCTGGCCGCCAGATCGCGGTCCTGCTGTACCGACAGGCAGACATCAAGGAATCGATGCATCGGCGGCAAGAACCGATAAATGCCGGTTTCTTCACTGGCGAAACCGAGCTGGGTCATGCGGCGCATGATTTTCTCTTCCAGCTCCTCCTGGGTCTGCACCTCGGCTTGCACAAACAGATCACGGTACTTCTCAAGCAATGAAGGCAGCTCATCGCGGCCCAAGCTGCCGCCGTCGAGCACAGCGACCGGGTCACGACCCTGATCAGCCAAATGCTCGACAATGATGAACGTGAACAGCGCCAGGCGTTGCGCGGTCTTGTTGACCTGCGCAGCCGCCAGCTCTGGTACGAAGTAATAAAAACCACGGGTATCACAGACCAATTCGTAGCCCAGCGCTTTAAACAGCGCGCGGTATTGGTCTTGGCTGTTGGACAGCTGTGCATACAGTTCAGGATCACGACGGCTGACGTGATAGCCCTTCAGAAGCTCACGAAAGATAGGCGCGAGTTGAGACATTTCGGATAGATCAAGATGCATGAGGAGTGCTCGCAGAAGTCTCTAGGTGCTCGTCTCGGCTAGAGAGCAGGGCGAAAGAGCGCAGGCTGACCTGGTGCTCCTGGGTAGAATAATCGCGACGTTCAAGGCGTTCACGGCTGAAGCGCTTGTCCCGCGACAAGCGCGAGAACCAGTACAGCAATTCGTCAGTAGGACCGTTCGGCTCTTGCTCCAGTAGCCAGACCATCAGGTCGGGCAACGGCAACGCGTCCTCGCAGCGTTCGAGCATCTCTTTGACCGTACGCGGCGCCCGTGGCGGCTCGCCCTTGCGGGTGCTGACGTTGGCCTTGGGGAATTTCGCGGGCTTGGGTTCGAAGCGGGCCAAGGCATAGACATACGCTTCGACCTGGCTGGCACTGCCGAGAAACGTGCTTTGCGGGCGAGTGAACATCGGCATTGCGGCATGGGGCACCGCATCGATGCCGCGCTTACGGATAGCAGACAGCGCCAGCGCCGCGCCACGGGTCACGGCATTATGCCGGCGCGCTTCTTCACGCAGGGGCAATAGCAACTCGCGGGCATGGCGCAGGGTCAACTGGGCACTGGTCTGCATTTCGAGGATGCGCGCGTGGGTGCGCAACAGCATGTCATCGTCGACCAGATGGCCAAGGCGTTGCTGTTCGGTCAACAGGCGCAGCAGAACGTTCTCGACCTTGCGTACGCCTTGTTCGAATGCGCCGTCGGCATTCACCAGCTGGATCATCGGCTCGATGTACTCATCCCACGTCGCTAACACCTCGGCGTAACGCTGACGCAGAGGAATCTGTCGATCGCTGGTCTTGGCGCGTTCCGCCACGGCGATCAGCGCTTGCTCATCGTTGGCGAGCTTTTTCAGTACGTCGCGCACCCGCATATCCAGCAAGCGCAATTGACGCGCCAGATCATTAGCGTCGCGGATCTCAAACGCGTCCTGGATATACCCGGCTAGCCGCTCCAAGTGGCGCAGGTAAGCTTCGATCTCCAGGCATAGGCCCAGGCGGTGTTCGCGCCGCAGGTAAGACAAAAAGTCGTGAATCTGAGCATTCAGTTCAAAACGGTTCGGGCTTTTCGCCACGGGAACCAGAATGTCCAGGCGGATCCACACGTCCAGCAGGTTGGTGATGTCCTGCGGCGTGCTGTCCAGTTGCTGAGCGGCCAATTGCAGGCGCAGCTCGCTCAGGCTCAATGTGCCCTGGTCGAAGTGTTCGCACAGTGGCTCTAGCAACGCCCAGTGTTCGGCAAGGGCGCGCAAGACGCGCTTAGGTTCGATCATTGGATTGGCCGGCTGTTGGCAAATAAAAGCAGCGATTGTACTGCATCGGCCCATCAACATTTCACCCCCAGGCGATCAACTGCGGCGGGAATCGGCGAAGGGCGGTAGAATCCTCCTCTTTACTTATCCACAGATGGCCGACCTTTGCTTAATGAGTCCCGCCGCCGCGCTTATCTGACCTCCATGCAGGTGGTCAATTGGCTGCCGCGCACAGAGCTACCCTTTGCAGCGCCTTCGCGTCCGGAATTATTGGCGCCTTTGCCGTTGCCTGTTGAGACGCCCGCTGCAGTCGCTGCGCCCGTATTGCCGAAGGCTGCGCCAGCGGCCTCCGCACCTGCGCCCCAACCGGTGACTGAGCGTCCAAGAGTCGAAGTGCCGCGCCCGTCGCTGGCAAGCACCCGGAACAACGCCGTGGCTGACGCCGAAGACGTCGTGCCTGCGCCGGCAAAAGCTGCGGTTGTTGCGCCGCCACGGTTTGCCCTGCAACTGCTTCGCGCCGGTCGCTGCCTGTTATTGGTCGAGTTACCCACAGGCGAAGCGTTTCAAAGCCGTGATCCCGCTTATCTGTTGCTCAAGGACATGCTCCGCGCTGCGGGTTTGCCTGACAGTCCGCAGATCATCGGCGAGCCAGTGCGCTGGCCATTGCTGGTGCGCGGCCAGCTTGACCAAGGGCCTGAGTCGGCGCGTGATTTTGTCCAGGGGTTCGTGCTGGCCCGATTGGAAGATGAACCCTGCGCCTGCCTATGGTTAATCGGATTGCCGTCGATTCGTTTTGCTGGCGAAGCCAACGCCGAATCCTACAACCGGGAACTGCAGGTTGACGGGCTAGGCAGCGCTTGGGCGCTGCCGGGGCTGGAATTATTAATGGACGAGCCGCAACGCAAAGCCGATGTCTGGCTGGCCATGCGTAGGCTGATGACACGCTGGAAGACGATTGAATGACTCAAGCTTTGAAAAACACTGGCGCCACCGCTGACTCGGTAACCTTTCGTCGAATGACCGAGGAGGACCTGGATGCGGTACTGAAAATTGAATACGCGGCGTTCACTCACCCGTGGACCCGGGGCATTTTCCTGGACGCGCTCAAGTCGTATGAGATTTGGCTGATGTTCGAAGGCGCGCAGCAAGTCGGGCATGGCGTAATTAATGTCATCATTGACGAAGCGCACTTACTGAACATCACCGTAAAACCCGAGAGCCAAGGCCGGGGTTTGGGTCTGCGTTTGCTGGAGCGGCTGATGTCCCGTGCCTATGAGCTTAACGGTCGTGAGTGCTTTCTCGAACTCAGGGCGAGCAACCTGTCGGCCTATCGGTTGTACGAAAGTTTTGGTTTCAACGAAATCGGCCGCCGTCGGGATTACTACCCGGCAGCGGGTGGGCATGAAGATGCATTGGTCATGGCCTGCACCTTGTTCGAGTAACCATTATTCAGGTTTGCGCGGTTCTGGTTTGCCGTCGAGCGGATCGAACTCCGCCCACTCTGCCTCGTCCAGACCATCACCACCGCCAATGTCATTTTGGTCAACGATACTCAGGTCCCAATCAGCGGGATGGTCTTCACCCTCTTCGTCCGCAGAGCGTGCGCCGTCTTCGTCGATCAGGGTTTCCGGGCTCATGTCATCATCCGTTGAGTGATGGTCTGAGGTCGAGGCTCCGGTCATTCCTGCCTCGCGGACACGCTTTTCGGGGATGACGTGGGCACGTTCGTCTTCAGGGATAAGATCGCCGATTCGAGCAGTAGGCTCGTCTTCGTCGAAGTCCAGTTCTTCCATTGAACCCATGCGGTCTTCGTTATCGTCAATCGGTTCGGGTTGCGTAGCGCCATAAGGGCGACGTGATTCAGTCATGGCAATTCCTCATGTTTTGGGGCCTTATTAAGGTTGACCGACCATAACCATGAAGATTCCTTTTGTTGTTTAGCCACACCGTGGCAGGTCAGCGTGACCTGGATAGCCGAACGCCAGTCAAAGCTGGGCATCATCTTCGAGGCGTAAATGTATGAGTGAGCTACAAGACCTGATTGATAACAACGAGCGTTGGGCCGACGCGATCAAGGACAAAGACCCGGAGTTTTTCGCCAAACTGGCTCGCCAGCAAACGCCGGAATACCTGTGGATTGGCTGTTCTGATGCACGTGTGCCCGCTAACGAAATTGTCGGCATGTTGCCAGGCGATCTGTTCGTACACCGTAACGTCGCCAACGTGGTGCTCCACACTGACCTAAATTGCCTGTCGGTGATTCAGTACGCAGTGGACGTGCTCAAGGTTAAACACATCTTGGTGACCGGCCACTACGGTTGCGGCGGTGTGCGTGCGTCGATGCAGAACCGCCAGTTGGGCCTGATCGATGGCTGGTTACGTTCCATCCGTGACCTGTATTACGAAAATCGTGCCCCATTGGCGGCCTTGCCGACCGAGGAAGAGCGCGTTGATCGGCTGTGTGAGCTGAACGTTATCCAGCAAGTAGCTAACGTCGGTCACACCAGCATTGTGCAAAATGCTTGGCATCGTGGGCAGAGCCTGTCGATTCACGGTTGTATCTATGGCATCAAGGACGGGCGTTTCAAAAGCCTGAACGCAACCATCTCCGGTTTCGAGCAATTGCCGCCGCAGTACCGGTTACGTCCGTTGGGTGAATGACCAGCCAAGGCGACCCGGTATGCGAGTCGCCTTGGTTATCAGTCGCCATGTGCTCGCTGTAGTGCAGGGGCGAAAGAAACACTCATGGTTTTTTTCGCCCGGTACATGGCCTCATCGGCGTGCTTGAGTAACTCTTTGTCATCCAGGCCATCCTCCGGATAAAGCGCAACGCCGATGCTTATCTGCGCACTTAGACCATGGCTTTCCAGGGTTATTGGCTGACTCAGCGAATAATGGATTTTATGTGCGACCAACAGCGCATCCTCTGGCCGCTCAATTCTCCCCAGCAACACTACAAACTCGTCGCCACCCATTCGCGCCACGGTATCAGAGTCGCGTACGCTCTGTTTCAGGCGTCTAGCGACCTCCTGCAGCAGCAAGTCACCCATGGCATGCCCTAAGGTGTCATTGACCTGTTTGAATTTGTCCAGATCAAGGTACAGCAACGCAAACTGACCGCGCTCACGTCGCGCCCAAGAAAGTATGGTTTGCAGGCGAGCATGAAACAGGCCGCGGTTAGGCAAACCCGTTAATTGATCGTATTGCGCCATGTACTGCAACCGCGCCTCCAGTTGCTTGCGCTCAATCGCGGCGGCAACCTGGGTTGAGATGAACTGTAGGAGTTCGAGATCTTTCGCAGTGTCCCGTGCACTGCCGGCAACCCCTCTGACCACCAGCGCGCCGACCGTACCGCGATGTGCGAGCAGTGGCACGCCAAGCCAGCACAACAAATCAGCTTCGACCAAGGCCTGTAACGACTCGGGGAAGGCGTCCATCGTCTCGGGTGTCAACCGCAGCGGTTGACCTGTGCGTACCACTTCGGCACTCAACGTGGCCGCAATCGGCTGCATGTCAGTGGTCTGTTCCAGCTTATTCACGTGGTACGCGAAACTCAGCTGGTCAGTTTGTTCGTCGCACAGCGTGACGGAAAAACTCAGCACTGGCAGCAGTTCGCCGATGATCTGATGAATCCGTTGAAACAGCGCCATCAGGTCCTCAGCGGCATGGGCCGCCTCAGAAATCGAATAAAGAGCGGCCTGCAGGGTGTCGGCTTGTTTGCGCTCGGTAATATCACGAGCAACGCCAATCCGTAACCGTTCCACCGCCGACCAGCGAGCCGACCACATGATATGAACGATTTCGCCGTCTTTGCGTACATAACGGTTTTCAAAATAGGATTTGGCTTGGCCTGAGGTGACCTCATGGGCAACCGCTTTGGTCCGTTCGCGGTCCTCAGGAAGCACCATGTCCATCATCAATCGGCCAACCATCTCTTCAGGCGTATAGCCGAAGATGCGTTCGCACGCAGCGCTCACGAATACAAAGCGGCCGCCAGTGTCGACCACGCAGACAGCGTCGAGCATCAGGTCGACCAGGTTATCCAGTGGCGCGTAGTTTTTCTTCATAGCGGGGTGAGGCCTGAAAAAGTGGATGGCCACTATTCAGCGTCCAGGCCAATAGGCTGCTACAGATTAATCGCCAAAGCAAAGCACATTTACAATGGGTTGCTCCCGTCTAGACAAGTCCCCGTCCTGTCAGCCGCTCAAGAACCCGAAGCGGCGCCTGCGCGGGATACTGCATGTACTCCACCGGCAACAAAAAGGTTTGCTCCAGAACGAATTGACCACTCATCGCAGCGTGGGAAACCTGGTCGGTGAATACCATCCAGGTGGTGCCTGCGGCAAACAGCTGTTCTTGATGGGAAGGTCGTGCCTGGTAGTCCAGGTCGGCTTTCATGTGGTCATGCAGGTGCAGCATGTAGTGGTCGTAAGCACTGCGCGGACTTTTGGTAATGCCCAGCGCGTTCATTACTTTGCTTGCGCCCCATAGCGGTTTTGGCAATGACGTCAAATAACGCTGCGCCACCGCTTCAAAAGGTTCGCCAAGCCGCCAAACGCGGGGTTGGTTCTCTGGATTGATATTGCTGAATACACGCAAAATCCGCTTGCCCAAGGTGGGCGAGGACGGAAAGTTATCGACGTGCACGCGAGTGTCATCCTTGCGCCAAGAGGTCGGCCGGCCAGCAATCTCAACAGGGCGGAAGCTGGCACGCGCTTGCTGAAGACCGTTTTCGTAAGGGCTCAGCAAGTTATTGGCCAGACTTTTGGTCGATGCCGCGAATCGCATCATCATTGCCTGCAACTGGCGTTGCTCGGCGTCTGTGCCTTTACTGCCTTTGAATGTTCCATTGGAGGGTGTCAGGCTCACGTTCTTGATGCCCCGAATCACATTGGATTCGAGCAAAGGACGTTCATCTTCATGGATAACGAATGGCAGTTGAGGCAGCAGCAGGACGTTACCCGACTCTAGAGCTTCTATAGCGAGGGTCTGGTTGGCACTGCTGATTGGTTGGTCCCACGACGTGATAGGTAGACTGACAATTGCAGTCATGTTACTTGCCTCCGGAGTGACGCTTACGCACGCAGTCACAGGGAATGGCTATCGCGTGAGTGCGTCAAAAAAGTTGCCATCTCCGCCTGGCGGGGATGTAACAAACTATGTATCAATAGGTATAGCCTACAAATTCGTAGTGCAAAGGGCAATTGATTTGGCGCAAATCTGTGCAGGTTTCGACAAAGGTCTTAGACGGGCGGCCCTTGCCACGGCTACGTTTCCCATGCTTCAAGCGGACGCCTCAGGCGTTTGGGCGAGCAGCCACTAAGCCGTATTGAATTACGTTTGAAGTACTATCATGTATCCTGTCACACAGCGTAAGTAACGTCTGGTTGTTAGGTCAGACAAGTCACTGGCGACTAGAGTGATCAAACAGTCAGGGGGCGTCGGTAAATGCATGGAAGTGGACTGATCAGAGATCTGCTCCATCTCAGTTTGTATCTGGTAACGATTGTTATCTGGATGCACCTCTGGCTGATTTGTGTATTCAACGCCCAAGGGCCGTTAAAGCGGTTTTTTGGCGCAAATGCGCTGATCATCTGTGCCTTGGGAGTGCCCGCACTCGCAGCGCTGCTCTTTGGATGCGCATACGGTATTTTTGGTCGTGAAGGCATAGTCGGCAGCTTGATCGTTGTGGGTTTGGGCTTTCCGACGGTGACCCTCGTATTTCTGCGTCGACAGGCCCGCCGCGCCGACTAAAATATGCAGGCGCACGTTGTTACACTCTTTGTATGCGCAAGCGGGCTGGGCCATAATCGCGCCCTTATCCGTATCGGTAGTTCCTATGAAGCAGATCACCCCCGCCGACCTGAAGGCCCTTGCCGCTCAGGCTCAGCTATCTCCTCGCCTGCGTGCCAACCGCAATCTTCATGTTGAGTTGACCGATCCGATCCAGCGCCTGGCAATCGCCATGGAACCCGGCACCTATGTCCGCGCGCAACGCCACCCGCATACCTGGGAATTGCTCAACGCGCTGAGCGGCCGCTTCGTCGTATTGAATTTTGATGAAGAGGGCACTGTCATCCAGCGTGCTGTGCTTGGTGAAGACTGCAAGGTTCTGGAAATTCCGGCCGGTTGCTGGCATGCCGTGCTGTCGCTGGATGTGGGTGGGGTTATTTTCGAAGTCAAACATGGCCCCTATATGCCCGTTGCCGACGAAGACTTTGCCACGTGGTCTGGCGCCGAAGGCAGCCCCTCGGCGGCCACTCTTATGCAGTGGTACGCTACAGCCCAGATCGGCGAGCGGTTTGCCGGTGCTTAAACGCCTTTACCTAACGGCTAAGATTCAGTAGAAGAATTCTCGATTTTGGCTCTGGATTTTTACATGATCCACGTCAGTAATGGCGGCCGGGGCTTCGGGTATTCTGCGCTGCTTCGGCGACCCTGCCACCTACGGTACGGGTCCATCCTCAGTGGACAGGAGCCACCGCATGATCGATAGCCCCGCGCCTGTCCCTATTGAAACTGCTCATGTTGCGGCTAGCCTGCGCGAGAAAATCCACTACGGCATCGCCGTTATGGACCTTAAGGGGCGTGGCTTGCTACTGATTGGCGGGCTTGTCTTCCTGGCCTGGATCGGCTCTGGTATCTACAAGGTCCAGCCGGACGAGCAGGGTGTTGTTCTGCGTTTCGGCCGCTGGGCTGATACCACCGACTCCGGTCTGCATTACCACCTCCCTTTCCCATTTGAGACCGTGCTGTTGCCGAAGGTGACGCAAGTCAACCAACTGCAGCTTGGCAGCGCCAGCACCGCGTTGACCACAGGTAACAGCGGCTCGCGGGACAAACAAATGCTGACCGGCGATGAGAATATCGTTGAAGCCGATTGCACGGTGTTCTGGCGAATAAAAGACGCCGGGTTGTATCTGTTCAAAATCAATGAGCCGGAGCGTTCGGTAAAGATCGCTGCCGAAAGCGCGTTGCGCGAGGTCATTGGCCGCACCCCTATTCAAGCAGCCATGTCCGACAAGCGTGCGCAAATTGCTGATGAAACCCGCGACCTGCTGCAACAGCTGCTGGACAGCGAACGGGCGGGCATTTTGATCACTCAGGTTCAATTGCAGCGAGTAGACCCACCGCCTCAGGTTATCGACGCCTTCAACGATGTGCAGCGTGCCCGGGCTGACCAGGAGCGTGCGCGCAACGAAGCAGAGGCCTACGCTAACGATGTCATCCCGCGCGCGCGCGGGGATGCCGCGCGAATCACCCAAGACGCCGAAGCCTATAAATCGCAAGTCGGTAATTTGGCCGAGGGCGAGGCCAAACGCTTCCTGTCGGTCTATTACAGTTACGTGCAATCCAAAGACGTCACCGCTTGGCGGCTGTATATGGAAAGCATGGACGAAGTACTGAAGAAAGCCTCCAAGGTCATCATCGACTCCTCTGGCAAAGGCATGTCTGGCGTGGTGCCTTACCTGCCGCTTTCCGACCCGGGCAAAACCGTGCAAAAGGATCCCAAACCGTGAGCCCGACCTTGAAGTGGCTGCTAGTGGGTGTAGGGGTAGCAGTGCTGTGGATTCTGGGTTCGTCGGTGTATGTGGTCGATGAAACCCAGCAAGCGCTCGTTATCCGTTTCGGTGCGCCGATGGGCGTGGCAGGAGCACCCGGTCTCAAATTCAAGATTCCGTTCAGCGACTCTTTGGTGTTCTACGACAGCCGTTTGCAGATACTCACTTCGCCCGCCGAACAGATCATTCTCGGTGATCAGAAACGTGTGGAAGTCGTGACCTACACCCGGTTTCGCATCAGTGATCCGCTGCGTTTCTATCAGGCAGTGGGCACGCTGGACCAGGCCAACGCTCAACTGACGCAAATGGTCAGTTCGTCTCTGCGCCGCGAACTCGGTCAGGTGACGCTGCGCTCACTGCTGTCGGACGACCGTCGTCCCGAGGTCGCCATCATCGAAAAAGATGTGGCCGATAAAGCGCGCGGGCTTGGCGTCGAAGTGACCGAAGTGCGCCTGCACCGTGCCGATTTGCCCTTCGAGGCGAGCCAAGCGATTTACGACCGGATGAAGTCCGAGCGCAATCGCGAAGCCAAGGAATTACGTGCCCAGGGTTTTGAGTGGGCGCAGCAGATTCAAGGCAAGGCCGACCGGGACCGTACCGTGCTGTTATCGCAAGTGCAGCGTCAATCGGCAATTACCCATGGCGAAGCGGATGCCGAGGCCAACCAGATTTTGTCGGCTGCGTTTAGCAAAGATCCGGAATTCTACAAGCTGTACCGCTCGTTGCAGACTTACCGGCAAGCGCTGGCGGACAGCCAGCCGATGCTGGTGCTGACTCCTGACGCCGAATTTCTCAAGCAGTTCCGCTCAGGCCCTGCTGCGACAACCCCCAAGTAATAACGCGAGTGAACCCGCTCCATGATGGTTGAAGGCGTACTGCATGCGTTCGGCATGATCGTTCAGGTATTTTTGCTGGATTTGATTTTGTCCGTAGACAACGCGCTGGTGATCGCGCTGGCCTGTCGCGGGCTGCCTGCGGATCAGGTCAAAAAAGCAGTCATGATCGGCACCAGTGGTGCGATCGTGCTGCGCGTCCTGTTGACGACGTTGGCCGGATGGTTGCTGCTGGTGCCGTTCCTCAAGCTGGTCGGCGCCGGGGTATTGATCTTTATTGCCATCAAGCTAATGATCGAAGAAGCCGCTGATGACGAAGAGGGCCCCGCCGAAGGCGTGACCACCACCTTGTCCGGCGCTGTCGCCACCGTGCTGATTGCCGACTTGGTCATGAGCACGGACAACGTCGTAGGCTTGGCCGCCGTAGCCCAAGGCAGCGTGTTCTATCTCGTGCTGGGCCTGGTTTTGAGCGTGCCGCTGCTGATGTTCGGCAGCGTGCAGGTAGCCCTTTTACTTCAGCGCAATCCATTGTTGGTCTCGTTCGGCGGCGCTTTGTTGGGGTATGTGGCGGGCGATATTGCCGTTTCCGATCCGGTGACAGTGGGCTGGGTTAACACTCAATCACCGGCGCTGACCCTGATCGTACCGCTGCTGTGCGCGGCGTTCGTGGTGTTGCAGGCACGTATTATTCGCGTACGCCGCACCCAGATTCCAAGACCTGCGCGATGTGTTCGAATTATCTCCCCGACGCTAAAGGTCGCCGAACCTGCGCTTGACAGCGTACTGACCGTCTGCGCGGTAGAGGCTCTGCGAATCGAGCCGCTCGCAGCGTCGGTGTCTGCCGCCCCGGTACCACCAAAAAGGCGCATAACCATAAACGGCCCAGTCCGAGTTCTGTTGACCTTGGGTGCAATCTTTGGGGTGAGCGGGTTGGTGTACAGCTTCATCGGAAACGTTGCCGCCGGCTTTCTGCCGAAACCAGTGGCCGACAGCGCCTATGTCTGTCCGGGTTCTATCGCGACTGTCTACTATCGTCCCGGCGGCAGTTCAATACGTATCGTGACCGGGAATGGCGAAGCGTCAGGCTACGTCAGCCTGCAAAAAATTCTGTGGGAAAATCCGGCCGCGGCGATCAGGGACCTTCACCTCACACCGCCCACCGAGTTGGAAAAAACCAACAGCAACGTTGTGACGGTGAATGGCGGCAGCTTCTCGCAGATTCAATGCGTACGGGCGAAGTACTCACCTTATTTGCGGCCAGGGATAGAGACGTTGCGCTACGTTGACCGCATCGTCGACGCTCAGGGCAGACAGCGTTTCTATCGGCAAGCCTGGAATGGCTGCTCTGATCAACACTTGTTGAACGGGCGTTTTCAGCCGGGCAAACAGTAGGTGTTTGCCTTCTCCTATGACCGCTGCGCAAAAGTCCTGTAATGCCTCCACGCTGGAGCTGTCCAGGTCCGGCGACTCCTCCAAGCTGATGATCACCGTATTGACCGTCTCGCCAGCCGCCGCGATGTAGTTGCGTATCTGAGCCAAAATCCGTTCAGCGTTGGCGAAAAACAATGCCGTTTCCGGTCGCAAGATCAACAGATTGCCGACCGTTCGCGCTTGTGGGTGCAGTGTCCTGCTGACAAAGTCGTGGCCATGATCAAGCTGGCCAAGGACGGTCACCGATGACTCCGACATTCGCCGCAGCATCATCACCAGACTGACGGCGATGGCGGCGAGCAAACCATCCAGCACGCCCAGCGCCAGCACGGCTAACACTGCGGCGACCACCACCAACCGATCTCGATGCAGGATAAAGTTAGGCGCGAACACCGCCGGCCTTAGCGTGTGGCTGACCGCATGCACCACAATTGCAGCCAGAACCGGCTCTGGCAGCAGAGCAATACTGGGCAGCAGGGTTAACACCACGATTAGCAAAATGAGCGCCGCACACCAGCCGGCCAGTCGCGATGACGCGCCCGCTGCCTCGTTCGCCGACGTTGCCGAATACCCGGCGCCCACCGGCATGCCATGAAACAGCCCGGACAGCAGGTTGGCAGCGCCCAACGCCAGCAAATCCCGATTGGGCGAAACCGTGTCGCCATGCTTCATCGCAAAACTGCGGATAGATCCATAGGATTCCGCGTACAGGATCAGCACCATGGCGACGCTAAGTTCGCCTATGCGTAGCCATTGCGTATAGGACAGCGAGGGCAATGTAGGGGCGGTCAGTTGCAGGTCAATCGTGCCGACCAGGCCGACTCCATATTGCGACAGATTAAGCCATGCTCCGGCGGCGATACCGATGACGATAACCATCAAGCCGCCCGGTAAATGTGGTATTCGAGCGAACAGCAGTAAAAGTCCCCATGCGATCACTGCTACCACTGCGGCTGCCCAATTCCAACTGCCGATCTGACCGAATAACTCGAGCATGAAACGCGCCAAATCGCTGTGCTGCGGGTGGATGCCGACCACGCTAGCGATCTGTTTGAAAATGATCACAATAGCGAGGCCGAAGGCAAAGCCGCGCAGCACTGGTTTAGCGATGAATGCCGAAATACTGCCTGCCTTTGCTAGTCCTGCAAAGGTGAAAAACAACCCAGTCACCATCACTAATGCAATCGCGACCACCAGCCTCAGGCCATTGTCCGACCCTGCCGTCGTCGCTGACGCGGCGGCCAGCACCGCTGCAGATGATGAGGTTGCCGACACGATAGCGAAGCGGCTGGTGCCCATTAAGCCGTAGCACACCAGGCCGGCGAACAGCGCAATAACGCCAGCCTGGGGCGCCAGATTGGCGATGCTCGAATACGCCACCGCTTCTGGCAGCAGTAGACCTGCCAGCGACAACCCGGCGATGATATCGGGCCACGACACACGGTCGATCAATCTGGTTTTTTCGGGGCTGGAAAGGGGGGAGGGTGTTGACATCTATGTAGCCTCATCCACGCAATGCCGGTCGGCACTATCCAATCATTATGAGTGACGCAGGGCATCCAGCAACGGCAAACTTACTCGTTCAATCGACCTGTTTTCGAGACGTCGATGGGAATGTCCTAAAGTGTCCGAAATCGGGCCTGTTTCGGCTGGAACATACCCGGACGTTGAAGAATAATGGGCGCCTTGAGCGAGACCGCACAGCGGGTTGCCGGTGTTGATATTTTTAGCGTCATGGAGGCCTTCATGCTTGAACTCAGACCGAGCTGCGAACATTGCAACGTCGCGTTGCCTGCCAACAGCACCCAAGCGCTAATCTGCTCGTTTGAATGCACGTTTTGCGCGCAATGCGTAGATCAGGTATTGGCCAATGTGTGTCCAAATTGCGGAGGCGGTTTTGCACCGCGCCCGGTTCGTCCGGCGCATATCGATGTCGGCGGCAATACGTTGTCGGCGAACCCGATGAGCACAGGGGTTCGCCATCGTCCGGTCGATCCGCACAAGCACGCCTTGTTGGTCGCTGCCGTCGGCGCTATTGCCGCAGAACGCAGATGACATCCGTCGCCCATCCCATCATCGATGTCCTATTCGTCTTGTTGCCGGACAGCGTTTTGCTGGATTGGGCGGGGCCTGCGGAGGCGTTCCGGCTGGCGAATCAAGCGCTGGCGAGAGTGGGTAAACCGCCCAGTTTTGCAGTGCGTGCCGTGGGACCGCAAACTGAAATGCGCTCTTCGGTTGGCATCATGCTGGGGCATATCGAGCCGTTGCCGAAAACGCTGCGTCATCCTAGCTGGATCATTCTGGTCGGTAATACCGACGAAAGTTTTGCCCCGCAAAGCGCCAGTTACACGGCCGTTTTGCGCTGGCTGCGGCACGTGGGTGAGCAGTTAAAGGCCGGTAATCGGTTGGTCACGATCTGCGCAGGCGCATTGATCGCCGCCGATGCGGGGTTGTTGGCGGGCCGTCGCGTAACGACCCATCACCAAGAGTTTGAAAAGCTCAAAGTGCTTGAACCCACATGCGACGTTGTGCAGAACCGAGTATTCGTTGTCGACGAATCCGCACAAGGCTCGGTTTATTCCAGTGCGGGTATCACCACCGGCATCGACCTGGCGCTGCACATGGTGGGACAAATTTGCGGTGCGCCACTGGCGGCCCGGGTTGCGGAGACGATGGTTGTGGCCATGCGGCGTGGCCTTGATGACCCCGCTATTTCCCCTTTTCTGAAATACCGGCATCACATGCACCCCGCGCTGCATAGGCTGCAAGATGCGATCAATCAAGACCCTCAAGCCGACTGGACGTTGCCGGCGATGGCGACTGTCAGCTGCACGTCGTCTCGGCACCTGGCCCGCCTATTCGCTCTCCATGCCGGTATCTCACCCTTACATTACCTGCGCAACATCCGGCTGGCCGTTGCCGACACCGCGTTAATGTCCGGGAGCAACGTCACTCAAGCCGCCGAACTGGCCGGGTTTAAATCGGACACCCAACTGCGTCGCAGCCGGCGGAGCGTTGAAAAGTTGAGCGAGCCTTTGCTGGGGGAGTAACGGCTAACTCCGGTGAGCGCATTCATTCGCGAAGGCAATTTTTCAGCCATAGAAAGTTTTATGTTGCTGGCTGGTTTCTGGCTGTCGATCAAAATAGACTGGCTCGCAGACTATAAGGGGCCAACATGCACACCGACTTTCCGACACTCGTCAGTTACCGCGCTCAGCGTGAACAATTTCTGGCAGCGGCGACGGCCGTCGGCGCAAGCCTTTCCGAGCATTGGCACCCGTTGCCGGGACCTTTCGGCGAGGCACTGAGCACTGACGTCGCGGTACTTGGCGACCCCAACGCCTCCAAGCTGTTGGTATCCATCAGTGGCACTCACGGAGTCGAAGGCTTCTACGGTTCGAATTGCCAGACCCAGTGGCTGCAAACGCTCGGCAATCGTTCGCTGCCTGCCGACACCGCCATCGTTATGATCCATTTGATCAATCCATGGGGCACCGCTTGGCTGCGTCGGGTCAACGAAGACAATATTGACCTCAATCGAAACCACCTCGATTTCAATCGCCCGCTACCCAACAACCAAGCCTACGACGCGCTTCACACTATCTACAGCTGCGCGCAATTGCAGGGGCCGCAACGCGAGCGGGCCGACGCATTGCTCGACGAGCAGGTCCAGCAGCATGGCTGGCCGACGGTAATGTCGATTGTCGAGGGTGGGCAACACCGCCATCCGGATGGACTGTTTTATGGCGGGCTGGCACCAAGCTGGTCGAACAAGACCCTGCACTCCATCATTCAGAAACATCTATCGAAGGCCAAAACAGTCATGTGTTTTGACCTGCACACCGGCGCCGGCGCCTACGGTCATCCGATGCTCTTGACCGTCGCCGAGCGAGCCTACCCGGCATTAACCGATGCCCAAGCCGCTTACGGTCCTTGGCTTTACACCGTACTGACTGGCGCGCAGAACTTGAGTGAAACCGGCATTGCCGCCACGGCCACGGGCTATACCTCCCAAGCCGTGATTGATGCCTTACCTAATGCCCACGTGATGCCCTTCGTCATCGAGTGCGGCACGTATCCCGGCGAAGACGTTCATCGCCACCTGCGCGACGATCAATGGCTGCACCTGCACGGCAACCCGCTTGATAGCGTTGGACGAGACATCAAGCTAGGCCTGTTGGAGCAGTTTTACCCCGCGGATAAAGATTGGCAGGAGATGGTGTGGGTCAGGACCCGGCAGGTATGGGAGCGGGGATTGTTGCGTTTGAGCGAGATCAAATAATTGCGCGGGGCACCGGCAAGGACGCAGGCACCCGAAGCACTCATTGGTATTCGAAACATTCCGAGATAAAGCATCTCATGGCGAGGTGAGTCCTAGTGCTAGGCTTTTGCACCCAAAAAATAAAGGACTGACCCATGCGTCTTGCCGGGAAACTTGCCACCAAATTTCTGCTATTGGTTTTCTGCGCTTGTGTCAGCCGCCTTGCTTTGGCCCAGGCTGAACAGAAAGATATCGACAGGCTCGTGGAGGATGCCGCCCATGCAGTCATGAGCCAGTACAAGGTAGATGGATTGGCCATCGCAACTACCGTCGGCGGCAAGCAGCGTTTCTATAATTATGGTGTTGCTTCCAGGGAAACCCAGCAGCGGGTCAGCAGCGATACACTTTTTGAAATTGGTTCTATTAGCAAGACGATAACGGCAACGCTCGCAACTTACGCTCAAGTTACTGGCAAGCTACTACTGACGGACAGTGTGGGCATGTATCTGCCAGAGCTGAAAGGTAGCCAGTTCGACAGGGTGACACTGATCAATTTGGCAACGCATACCGCTGGCGGGTTTCCATTGCAGTTCCCCGAGTACATAAAAAATACCGAGCAAATGATGGCGTATTTCAAGGGTTGGCAGCCAACGTTTGCTCCCGGCACGCACAGAACCTACGCCAATCCAAGTGTCGGAATGCTGGGCCTGATTGCAGCAAAAAGCATGAATATGCCTTTCGAAACAGCTTTAGAGCAAAGCCTCTTTCCAGAACTCGGCATGCCGGACAGCTTTATCAATGTTCCTTCCCGTAAAATGTCGCTCTACGCGCAGGGCTACGACAAAAAAGACAATCCCGTCAGATTGAACCTCGGTATTCTTGGTGCCGAAGCCTACGGTGTGAAAACAAGCTCAAAAGATCTGATTCACTTCATTGAGGCCAACATGGGTCTCGCGCAAACCAGTCCAGCACTTGAGCGCGCCCTTGCTGCTACGCACACGGGTTACTTTGAACTCGGCCCAATGACCCAAGACCTAATTTGGGAGCAATACCAATACCCGGTAACGCTCAATGCCCTGCTAGGCGGCAACTCTGACAAGCTGGCCTACGAGAGTAACGCTGTTACGACGCTAAGCCCGCCCCGCCTTCCACAACAATTGGTCTGGATTAACAAGACCGGTTCAACCAATGGGTTCGGTGCGTACGTCGCATTCGTACCAGCGAAGCACCTCGGCATTGTCATTTTGGCCAATAAAAATTTCCCAAATGAAGCCCGAGTGCGTCTGGCTCATCGAATTCTCACCGAGCTAGGGGCTGTCAAACCGTGATTGGTTCTGCCTCTCCAAGCGACCTGCTGCACCGAGGCTTACAAACTCCGCCGAAGCGGAGTTTGTTGAATCTAGTTACTTCGACTGCATTACGCGGTGACGCTGATGGTCTGGCCGATGGCTTGCCCATTGCTGTCTACAGAAGGTGCTGTTGTAGACGATGTGGTTGTGCTGCTTGCAGTGCTGCTTGGTGCCGCATGACGGTGGTGATGATGCTTGCTGGTTGCCGTGGTGTTGCTAGCGGTCGTGCTGGCAGTCGCGGATTGCGCGGCTGTCTGGCTTGTCGTAGTCGCGGCTTGAGTGAGCGCGGTAGTGGTTGAAATCGAAGCTGAGATTGCACCAATAGACATCGTTACCTCCTGGATACTTAGAGAACCTGACCGAGCCGTCAATGTGCAACGGCCGGTGCAGGTAACTGTTTGTAACTTCTGAATTATTCGACCATTCAGATGGGCCTACTGCGGGGGCAATCCCGAAGTCGACCAAAGGTAACACCGCCGCTTTGACTGATTTGTCAGCGTCATGTCAGGCCTGGGTAAAGTTTTTAATACAGGATGTTCAGGTTGGTTTTTTAGCGGTAGTCGAGTACCCCACGGC
>NZ_JAMFRV010000216.1 GCF_026224925.1 Pseudomonas sp.
AAAAACAAAACGACCGGGCGACCATTCCAGCGGAGTGAAACCCAGCAACTCACCGATAGGCGGGCAGGGCAGCTCGCCGCTGCCGATACCCTCGAAAAACTCAGCCGGCGTCATCGTGCTGACATCCGCCAGACTGGTGGTGCCGGGCTCGGACAGACGACTACGCATGGCGTGTTCTTCTGCCAGCCATTGGGCAATTTTTTCTTCGCGAGAGGGGATTTGCATAGCAAGAAACTCCGTCTGAGCAGCCAATGCACCATCGGCCGATTGGATGACGGGTATAATTAAACTATTTTATTATGATCGCAATATAAATTTTCAGGCTTAGGATTGGTAGCAGGTTCGAGACCTTCCCAAGTAAGGTCGGTCCCACATTAGATTCTCGGCATGGCGCTGGAGTTGGGGTAATTCGCAGATTCTGTAGGAGCGAACTTGTTCTCGAAGGCCACGCCTCGGTATGTCTGATGTACCGCGCCGTTTGCTTCCCGAACAAGTTCGGTCCTACAGGATTCTCGGCATGGGAGTTAATGTGCTTAAGAAACCAAAACCTCACTGCCCCAAAGGCTTCTTCACAAAATGCTGATGCATATCTTGCGTCAGGTTTTCGATCCGTTCAGTGAGGCCCTTCGTCATCTCGGTCAGGCGGGTGTTTTGCTCCAGCAATTCAAGCATCAACTGTGAGTTATGCGCGGCATCGGCCATCCGCTGTTCGTTGGCCACCGCTAGCGCCTCGCGATGTAGTGCATCGGCGTCGGCGTTCGCCTTGTCCCGCGCGGCCTGACGGGTTTGCGCCAGCAGAATCAACGGAGCGGCATAAGCCGCCTGCAGGCTGAACGCCAGATTTAACAGGATGAAAGGGTAGACATCAAAGTGCGTCAGCCCGACGACGTTGGCACCTATCCACAAAGCAACGATCAGCGTCTGCGCGCCCAAAAACGTCGGCGTACCAAAGAACCGCGCAAAAGCCTCGGCCTTCAGCGCGAAGGTGTCGTTGCCAAATGTCGCCGTCAGGTGCGCGTGGGCCTTATGAAAGCGTAAATGGTCGACCAATGGTTTCTTCTTTGGTGCGACAGGTTCAGCAGCGGCAGTTTCGGGCGTGACGGAGGTCATTAAAAAATTCCTGATGATCATTAAAAACGTGCAGGCCATGTACAGCCGGTGCGTCACTATAGGTCACCACCCGCAGACTCGATATGTTCAACCGACGCGGCGCCTGAATGTAGGCTGAACATCGGTTAATTTTCTGTGCTCGAAACCCACTCCTTCTTCGGCTCGCTAAACATGACTCAACTCAGACTGATTCTCGGCGACCAACTTAACCCGCAGCACAGCTGGTTCCAGGAGGTACGGGCCGACACCACCTACCTCATGATGGAAATTCGTCAGGAAACCGATTACGTCCTGCACCATGCACAGAAGATTCTTGCGATCTTTGCCGGCATGCGCGACTTCGCCCGTGCGCTTCAAGAGGCGGGGCATCGGGTGCACTACCTGCGCATTGATGACCTCGAGAACCGTCAATCCCTGTCCGGCAATCTTGATCATTTATTGAGCCATTTCCAGGCCAGTCATTTTGCTTATCAGGCGCCAGACGAGTGGCGTCTGGATGCGCAACTGGCTGAGTACTGCGCGGGTCAATCGGTGCCGTGGACGATGGTCGACAGTGAGCATTTCTATAGCGCCCGCGACAGCGCCGCGCAGCAGTTTGCCGGGCGTAAGCAATGGCTGATGGAGAACTTCTACCGGCACATGCGTGTCACCCATCAGGTGCTGATGGACGCCCATAACAAACCGTCGGGCGGGCAGTGGAACTACGACCATGACAACCGCAAGCGCTGGCCCGGTACGCCCTTCGAGCCGGAAGACCTGCGCGTACGCCACGATCATTGCGCGCTGTGGGCAAGCATCGTTGCTGCTGGCGTCAATAGTTTCGGCCGTCCGAATGCCGAGCATTTGGCTTGGCCGCTGAACCGCGCCGAAGCACTGCAGCAACTGGATGACTTCATCGAAATCGCCTTGCCGCACTTCGGTGACTTCCAGGACGCCATGAGTAGCCACGCGTGGCGCTTGTTTCACTCATTGTTGTCGTTTGCGCTCAACACCAAAATGCTCAATCCCCGTGAGGTAGTGGGTAAAGCCGAAGCCGCTTACCGCGCGGGCAATGCACCGCTGGCTGCCGTCGAAGGCTTCATTCGGCAGATTCTGGGTTGGCGTGAGTACGTGCGCGGCGTTTACTGGGCGCAAATGCCCGGTTATGAGTTGCTCAACGCGTTTGGCCATAACCAGCCGCTGCCCTCGTGGTTCTGGGACGGTAAAACTCGCATGCGTTGCCTGGAGCACTCAATTGGTAGCTCCCTGGAAAATGCCCACGCGCACCATATCCAACGGCTGATGGTAATCGGTAATTTTGCGTTGTTGGCCGGGCTGGACCCCCAAGAGGTGCATCGCTGGTACTTGGGCGTATACATCGACGCTTTCGAATGGGTCGAACTACCCAATACGTTGGGCATGAGCCAGTTCGCTGACGGTGGCTTGCTAGCGACCAAACCTTACGTGTCGAGCGCCGCTTACATTGATCGCATGAGCGACTATTGCAAGGGCTGTCACTACGACAAAAAGGCCCGCCTCGGCGAACGAGCTTGCCCTTATAACTCGCTGTATTGGGATTTCTTCCAGCGCAACAAACCGCTGCTCGAAGGCAACCCTCGATTGGGCATGGTCTACCGTCAGTTGGCGAATATGGACGACGACGCAGTCACAGCCTTGCAGGAGCAAGCACTTAGACTGCGTGGGTCGCTGGATTCGCTTTGATCACCGATGTTGGCTCGCCCAGCGGTATTTTTAATCCGGGTGCAAGGGCTTGGACGCCTGCATGATATGTGCGTAGTCATAAATGTATTGCCGGCCCGCATGGCTGGTCACGCGAAGCTCCTCGATCAGCAGGCGCTCTTTTTTGCTCAGGAATAACAACCCAGGGTGATCATTGGACTTGAGGCGATCACGTTCATGGGCGTCTGGAAAACTAACGACGTTCGACATGAAAAATCTCCTTTTAATGAGTCCATGCACCTGGAGATATCAGTTGGAGATATCCTTCCAGGACACTGATGGTGATGCTGCTGCCACCTTACCCATAAAAAGTTCAGCTGATCAACCCTCCAAGTGGATTGGTTAGAGCGTCCCGGTTATTTCGAACGATTGCCGTGTACCGTTGATTACTATTTCAACGGTGTCGTCTTGCGCCTTGCCCATCAGGCCCTTGCCCAATGGCGCGCGTGGAGTGATCACGGTTATCAACCCAATGTCGTGCTGTACTTTCAGACCAGCGGCGTCTGGCCCGAGAAACAGCCGTTGCTGAATGCCGCTCTCTGCTTCCAGGCTGATCAGGTCGCCGACCTGAATACCACGTGCGGCATCGAACGGCCGCAGGCTGAGGTTCTGGAATAAAACCAGCGACTGGCGGATCTCTTCAACGCGCCGGGCTTGGCCAGTGGCCAGG
>NZ_JAMFRV010000217.1 GCF_026224925.1 Pseudomonas sp.
GCTGTGCGCCGCCGATGTTCCAGGTAGTCACGATCTGGACTTGGTTCCACGGGTGCTTGACGCCGAAATAGTCGACTACCGACCGCCCGCAGAACTTGAGAGGATTTATCCGCTGGGTTCGATCCGTAAAATAAGCGGTCAACTGCGTTTTGACGGTCAGGTCAGCGGCAAGGGCAGCGCAACCGCCGTCACCTACGAATTACCCACCGAACACACCTCCGATGAAGCCTTTACCGCAACCCGCGAAGCCTTGCAAAAACAGGGCGCCGAGCTGCTGTTTTGGTGCCAGGCCCGTGACTGTGGTGAAAGCAGCTTGTGGGCCAACGAAGTGTTCGGTAACTCCAAACTGTATGGCGCCGATGATCAACAGGCTTACCTGCTGTTGCGTCTGGCCGCGCCAAAAAGCGACACATTGATAGCCTTGTATGGCATTACACGGGGCAATCGCCGCGCCTACTTGCACGTTGAACAGTTCGATTCGGCTGCGCCGCTTGGGGAGGTACTGCCGACGTCCGCAACCTTACTGCGCCAACTGAAAAGCACCGGCAAACTTGAGTTTCCGACACTCAACGCAGAGCCCCTGGACACCTGGGTCACGTTGATCTCCCGCGGACTTAACCTGGATAGCACGTTGCGGGTGACGGTTTCCGGGGCGAATGCCGAGGCTTGGCGTCAGGCGCTGATTGCCAAAAGCGTACGTGCGGCACGCCTTGAGACGGGCAGTGCAGACAAAGCGGGGTTGGCCATCGAGCTTATTCGCTGACCACCTTCATCCCTGAAAAGCGGCGAGCACTGGCACTGTCAGTGTTCGCCGTTATGCTTAGACCTTCCGTATTCCTTTTTGAGATAGTCCATGTTTAATAATGATCGCCTGTTGGTGCAGATACTGCTCCTGGCGCTGTTTGGCGCCTGTCTCTGGGTGATGGCGCCGTTTTGGTCGGCTTTGTTCTGGGGCGCAATATTGGCATTCGCCAGTTGGCCACTGATGCGGGTGTTGACCCGTTGGCTCAATGGCCGTGAGTCGTTGGCGGCAGCATTGCTGACGCTGGTCTGGATGTTACTGGTGGCCGCGCCATTGGTATGGCTGGGCTTCAATCTGGCTGACCACGTGCGTGACGCGACCCTGTTCATCAAGGATGTGCAGGTTGATGGCCTGCCCGCGCCACCGGATTGGCTGGCCGGTGTGCCGTTGATTGGTGAACGGCTGGTGGGCTACTGGAATACCATTGACGAGCAGGGGGCGGCGGCGATGGTCGCGATCAAGCCCTACTTGGGTCAGGTTGGGAACTGGCTCTTGGCCCGCAGTGCGCAGGTTGGCGGCGGGATTCTCGAAATCACCTTGAGCCTGGTGTTCGTATTTTTCTTCTACCGTGACGGGCCTAGACTGGCAGCGTTTGTCCTCACCCTGCTGGAGCGTTTGATTGGTGATCGTGCTGGTTATTACCTGGATTTGGTGGCCGGTACCGTTCAACGGGTTGTAAACGGGGTGATTGGCACCGCGGCGGCGCAAGCAGTACTGGCGTTCATTGGCTTTTTGATTGCCGGCGTTCCGGGCGCGTTGGTGCTGGGTATTGGTACGTTCTTGCTCAGCCTGGTGCCCATGGGCCCACCACTGATCTGGATACCCGCTACCGCGTGGCTGGCCTGGAAGGGTCAATACGGCATGGCGATTTTTCTCGGTATTTGGGGCACGTTTATTGTCAGTGGCGTCGACAACGTGCTCAAGCCTTACTTGATCAGCCGAGGCGGCAACCTGCCGTTGGTGATTGTATTGCTGGGGGTGTTTGGCGGATTGCTGGCGTTCGGCTTTATCGGCTTGTTCATAGGGCCGACCTTACTGGCCGTAGCCTACAGCCTGTTGATGGACTGGAGCACTTCCAAAAACAAGCGCCCGGAGACTCCGACCAACCTTTGAGGACCAGACCTGACGTTAACAAACTCGCCGCAAAACATTTGTTTTACGGCGGTTTTGTTTATCAGGTGGCGACGTTCAGCTGCTTACCAACTGGCTTGCTGGCGTCGCTGTCGTAACTCTGGCTAAGCGCAGCTACCATTTTACTCAATGCCAAGGCAGCAGCATTTTTCGCTTCGGTGGTACTTTGGCCAGTAGTGCTGCTGTCGGCAGTGCTTGTGTCGCTGCTCAGGTTGGTGGTCAACGCGGACGTCAACTCGTCCAGACTGACGCTGCCGCTACTGTCGCTATCGAGGCTGCTGAACAGTGAACTGGCATTGCTTGCGCTGGTGCTTGAACTGCTGGTGCTGCTACTCGCGCTGGCACTCTCCAACGCGCTGCTCAGTTCACTGGAACTGATGCTGCCGTCATTATTGGTGTCGAGCTGGCTGAACAGTTGAGCGCTGAAGTCTTGTGGCGGAGGCGGAGGCGGGGCTGAAGCTTGCAGTGCGCTGCTCAATTCATCAAGGCTAATGGAGCCGTCATTGTTGGTGTCCAGCGCGGAGAACACAGTTGAGCTGTCAGCGGTACTGTCAGCACTGCTCAACGCGGTTTTCAGCTCACTACTGCTGATTGAGCCGCTGCCGTCGCTGTCCAGATAACTCAGCAACTCATCTGCGATGTCGGTGGACGGTTGCGCAGATGTCTGAGGCGGCACCATGGCAGACAATTCCGTCGCATCGAGGCTGCCATCGTCATTGCTGTCGAGGTTAGTGAAAGCTTTGCTCAAGCTGGTCAACAGGCCGTTTTTACTGTCCGATGTCTCAGCTGAACTGAGTTCAGCCTTGCTGATGCTGCCATCACCATTGGTGTCCAGTTTTGCCAGCAACTCTGCCTGGAACTTCTTGCTCGCCGCGCTGGCGGTTGCGGTCGCACTTGAGCTGGTATAGCTCGAATAACTACTGCTGCTACTGACGCCACTGATCATTGGACTGACTCCCCTCAGATTGATTAGGCCGGTGACGGTGCACCGGCTTATGCAGCCTCAGGTCTTCAGATGTCGGGGGTATGTGGGATTTGTACCGCTGCTGATACCCGTTCAGCTGTGGGGCCGAATTCATTCGGGAAGCGGGCGGCGCGGCTTTTCTGATAGACCGAGTTGTTGCCACTCGCGAAGAAGTTGATGCTGGTGCGGACTCACACGCGAGGCAGATCAAGCACCACGGTCAGGCCGCCGCCAACGGTTTCCTCCAACAGCAGGTCACCGCCCATACGCCGTGCCGCTTCGCGGGCGATGGTCATGCCCATGCCTACGCCGCCAGAGTTGCGGTTGCGTGAGCCTTCCAGGCGATAAAACGGTTCGAACACCGCCTCTCGTTGATCTGACGCTATGCCAGGACCACGATCCACCACTCTGATCTGGACTCGTTGCGGGCTGTCCTGAAGGTCTATGTATGCCTGGCCGGCATAGCGCAGGGCGTTATCGATCACGTTGTTCAAACACGATCGTAGCGCCATTGGCTGAGTCCTGAGCGGCTTACAGTGTCCGTGGCACTGCACGTCATCACCCTGGTCCTGAGCATTTTCAGTGAGAGATTCAACCAATGCTTGTACGTCGAAAAGCTGTGGCAACTCGCGCGTGCGCTGCTCGTTCAAATAGGTCAGCGTGGCGTCGAGCATGCCAATCATGTCGTCCAGGTCCTGGGACATTTGACCGTGCAGCTTGGGTTCTTCAATCTGCTCGACTCGCAGTTTAAGGCGCGAAAGTGGCGTGCGCAGGTCATGGGACATGGCTGCCAGCATGCGCCCACGTTGTTGAACCTGTTCGCGAATACGCTGCTGCATCAGGTTGAAGGTTTGGGCAGCCTTGCGCGCTTCGTAAGGGCCGCTGATCTCCAGCGGCGGGCTGTCGAGGTCCTCGCTCAAACGCTCGGCGGCCTCGCTCATGCGCCGGATCGGTCGGCTCAGGGCCTTGGCGCCATACCACGCCGCAACGACCAAGGTGATCAGTTGAAAGACCAAGGGCACGATTGGCCCGCCGAAAAACGGCGGTGGTCCAGGTGGATGGCGGGGTGGTGGGCGGAAATGTTCGAAGCGCGGGTCAGGCGAATCGTACTCCTCGGAAAATGGCGGAGGAGGTGGTGGAGGCGGTGGGCCGTAGTGCATGAACCACATGAAGGCCAACAGGTGTGCCAGCAGGATCGCCAGCAACGCGCCGCCGAATAGCCTGGCAAACAGGCTGTCAGCCGAACGGATCAACCGATGTCCCTGGCATCAAATAAATAGCCTTCGCCGCGCACGGTTTTAATCAACTGCGGTGCTTTTGGATCATCGCCCAACTTTTGCCGCAGGCGTGATACCAGCAGGTCAATGCTGCGGTCGAACGCATCGGTGGTGCGGCCACGGGCAGCGTCGAGCAATTGCTCGCGGTTGAGCACCCGTCGAGGACGCTCAAGGAAGACGCACAACAAGCGGAATTCTGCATTGGACAGCGGCACTACCAGGCCGTTAGGCGCGGTCAACTGGCGCATAACGTTGTTCAGCCGCCAGGCATCGAATCGCACGATGGTGCGGGGCTCGCTGCTGCGATCGTCACGAACCCGGCGCAGTACGGTTTGGATGCGTGCCACCAGCTCACGGGGCTCGAACGGCTTGGCCATGTAATCATCCGCACCCAGCTCCAGGCCGATGATTCGGTCGGTGGGTTCGCAACGCGCGGTCAGCATCAGAATTGGGATGTCCGAGGTGCTGCGCAACCAGCGGCACAATGAAAGGCCGTCCTCACCGGGCAGCATCAAGTCGAGCACCACGACGTCGAACACCTCTTCTTGTAGTGCCTGGCGCATGGCAAC
>NZ_JAMFRV010000218.1 GCF_026224925.1 Pseudomonas sp.
CCTCGGTGTTCCACAGCACCCGCTTGTGCCTACCGGGAATGCGTAGCAAAGGCTGGGGCCGGATCGTCAATATCGCTTCGGTCCACGGGCTGGTGGGCTCTACCGGCAAAGCGGCTTACGTGGCAGCCAAGCACGGTGTGATTGGTTTGACTAAAGTGGTCGGACTGGAAACGGCCACCACCAATGTCACCTGCAATGCAATCTGCCCTGGCTGGGTACTGACCCCACTGGTGCAACAGCAAATAGACACCCGTGGCGCGGCGGACGGCGACCTGGAAAAAGCCAAGCACGACCTGCTAGCCGAGAAACAGCCGTCACTGGAGTTTGTGACCCCGCCGCAACTGGGCGAATTGGTGTTGTTTCTGTGCAGCGAAGCGGGCAGCCAGGTACGGGGTGCAGCCTGGAACATTGATGGCGGCTGGTTGGCGCAATAACGGAGCGAGCCATGACTGAAGCACTCTGGACCCCAAGCGCAGAGCGGATCAGCGCAACCCGCATGGACGCCTTTCGGCGCAGTATCAACCAACGCCACGACCTGCAGCTAAGCGACTACCCGGCGCTGCACCAATGGAGCATCGACCACCGCGAGCAGTTTTGGCAGGCCATTGTCGACACCTTCGGCATTGAGTTCCATGAGCAACCCGAAACGGTGCTCATCGAAGGTCCGCAGATGCCCAGTGCCCAATGGTTTCCTGGGGCCACATTGAATTTCGCCGAGCACTTGTTGCGCCGGCGCGACGACTACCCGGCGATCATTTCGGTTACTGAGGACCACCAACGCACCCAATTCACCTACGCCGAACTGGCCGAGCAGGTGGCGGGCTTCCAGCAAAGCTTGCGCAACGCCGGGATTGGCCTCGGCGACCGGGTGGCGGCATGCATGCCCAACGTGTGGCAAACGCTGGTGGCGATGCTCGCGACCACCAGCCTCGGCGCGATTTGGTCCTGCTCTTCTCCGGACTTCGGCACCCAAGGCGTGATCGACCGCTTCGGCCAGATCGAACCTAAAATACTGCTGACCTGTGCCGGTTATCATTACGCCGGAAAACTCATTGATCAGACCGCCAAGGTCAACGAGATCCTTGAGCGGCTGCCGGGCCTGCAGCAACTGATCATCGTGCCCTTCGCCCGACCTCAAGCCCGCAGCGAAGACTTCCACACATCGGCCAAAGTCACTTTGTGGGACGACTTTTACCAGGCGGGCGGCGAGCCGTTTTTTGTTCCCGTGCCGTTCGCCCATCCGCTTTATATTCTGTATTCCAGCGGCACCACTGGCGTGCCGAAATGCATCATCCATAGCACCGGCGGCGTGCTGCTACAGCACGTTAAAGAGCTAGGATTGCATTGCGACGTTGGTCGTGAAGACTGCCTGTTCTACTACACCACCTGCGGCTGGATGATGTGGAACTGGCTGATGTCAGGCCTCGCGGTGGGCGCAACCGTGGTGATGTACGACGGCTCGCCTTTCTTTCCGCAGCCGCAGCGTTTGATGGACCTGATCGACGAGGAAGGCATCAGTGTGTTCGGCACCAGTGCCAAATACCTTACGGAGCTGGAAAAGCATGCAATCAAACCGCGTTTGAACCATCACTTCACCGCTCTCAAGACTCTGCTGTCTACTGGCTCGCCGTTGTCGGCTACCAGCTACGAATACGTGTACCGCGAGATCAAAAGCGAGCTGTGTCTGTCGTCGATTTCAGGCGGCACCGACATCGTTTCCTGCTTCATCGCTGGCTGCCCGGTGTTGCCGGTTTACCAGGGTGAAATGCAAGCCAAAGGCCTTGGCATGGCCGTAGCCATATGGAACGACCAAGGCCAGCCGGTAGTGGGCGAGAAAGGCGAAATGGTCTGCACCCGGCACTTTCCGGCGATGCCTATTGGCTTTTGGAACGATTTCCAGCAAGAACGGCTATTGGCCACTTACTTCACACAGTTCCCAGGCGTCTGGGCCCAAGGTGATTACGGAGAAGAAACCGCCCACGGCAGCTTGATCATCCACGGCCGATCAGATGCTGTGCTCAATCCTGGTGGCGTGCGGATTGGCACTGCGGAGATTTATCGGCAAGTAGAGAAAGTTCCGCAGGTTAAGGACAGCGTGGCCATCGGTCAGCGCTGGAAGGACGACGTGCGCGTAGTGCTGTTCGTACGCCTGCACGATGGGCTGAACCTGAGCAACGAACTGGAGCAGCAGATCCGTGACGTGATTCGTGCCAACACCACGCCCCGGCATGTGCCCGCAAAGATCGTTGCGATCACCGACATCCCACGCACTATCAGCGGCAAAATCGTCGAGTTGGCCGTGCGTAATGTGGTTCACGGGGAGCCGGTAAAAAACACCGATGCCTTGGCCAATCCCGAGGCGCTCGACCAATTCAGGGACCGAGAAGAGCTTACTTTTTAGCCTGCGCGCAGTTTATTCAGTTTTGAATGGACTGCCCTCGGGCCGATCATCCACCAGCCCCCAGTTTGCGACATTAGGTTCAGCGGCGGGCTGCGGTGGCGCTGGCGGCGTACTGATGTTTTTTGGCGATCCGTTGTCACGGTGCAGTTTGAGGCGCAACCGCACGTTGTTTTGGGAGTCAGCGTTTTTCATTGCCTCTTCCTCACTGATTGCGCCTTCCACGACCAAGTCGTACAACGCACCGTCGAAGGTTTGCATCCCCAGGTTGCCCGACTTTTCCATGATGCCTTTAAGCTCAGTCAACTCATTGCGCTGGATAAAGTCGCGGATAGTCGGCGTACCTAGCATCACTTCGACCGCTGCGCGGCGCTTGCCGTCCTGGGTTTTGACCAGTCGCTGGGAAATAAAGGCTTTCAGGTTGTTGCCCAAATCATGCAGCAATTGCGGACGTCGGTCTTCCGGGAAGAAGTTGATGATGCGGTCCAGTGCCTGGTTGGCGTTGTTGGCGTGCAGCGTCGAGATAGCCAGGTGGCCGGTGTCGGCAAAGGCCAAGGCGTGTTCCATGGTTTCGCGGTCACGGATCTCGCCGATCAGAATCACGTCTGGCGCCTGGCGCAGGGTGTTTTTCAACGCGGCATGAAAGCTGCGCGTATCAACGCCGACTTCACGCTGGTTAATGATCGATTTTTTGTGCCGATGGATGAATTCCACCGGGTCTTCAATGGTGATGATATGGCCGCCGCTGTTGCGATTGCGGTAATCGATCATGGCCGCCAGTGACGTCGACTTACCCGACCCCGTAGCACCGATCACCAGCACCAGGCCGCGCTTCTCCATTACCACGTCGAGCAGCACCGGTGGCAGTTTCAAATCTTCGAAAAGCGGAATTTCGAGTTTGATGTTCCGCGCCACGATTGAAACTTCGTTGCGCTGCTTGAAAATATTGATTCGAAACCGACCAATGCCGGCCAGTGAAACCGCGAGGTTCATCTCCAGCTCGCGCTCGAATTCCAGTCGCTGTTCGACGTCCATGATGCTCTCGGCAACCGCCGCCACAACGCCCGGCTTCAACGCCTCGGTACTCAGCGGCTTAAGCACACCGTTGAACTTGGCGCAGGGCGGCGCGCCAGTCGACAGGAAAAGGTCCGATCCGTCCTGGCTGGCCAGAATTTTCAACAGCGCGGGGAAATCCATGAGCAGCACATCCGCATGAAAAAGAAAAAATGATGAGTTGCCGACGGTGAAGGCAGCTTTGTGGGTCGGCGAATGGGTGTAGCTTGGATTGATAAGGGGTTTGGCGCAAACCGATATTGCAGTTGTTGCGCACCTGTCGGCAGAAACAATCAATCGGCGTCGAGGACAGGCATAATGGTCACCGTTTTTTCAGGACTGCCCGTGACATGAAAGCGCTCGCCCGCCACATTCTGGTGAAAACCGCCGAAGAGGCCGAACAACTCAAACAACGCATCGCCAAGGGCGAAGCGTTCGACGTGCTGGCCAAGAAATATTCGACCTGCCCCTCCGGCAAACGCGGCGGCGACCTGGGTGAGGTTCGGCCGGGGCAGATGGTCGGCGCTATTGACCAGGTGATATTCAAAAAGCCAGTGCGGGTGATTCATGGGCCGGTTAAGAGCAAGTTTGGGTATCACTTGGTGCAGGTTTTTTATCGGGATTAAGGAAGGTAGAGGCCGGGATTGCAGTTCACCCTGTGGGACCGAATTCATTCGGGAAAGCGTTGGGTCAGACGAAAACGAGCCTGATGTGAGACCTATTCCCAATATAATTCGGTCCCACCGATCTCTGGCATGATACCTGTTACCAAAAAACCGGCATCACGCTCTTGGGTATCAATGCCCCCGGATATTGAATAACCAAGCTCGCCAATGTGTGCCCCGCGTGTGCGGCTTCTTCCGGGCTTGCGCCTTTCAGCCGTTGTGCCAAATACGCAGCACTGAACGAATCGCCGGCCGCCGTGGTGTCCACCACCCGCGCGACCTTCTGCGCCGGAATCTCGAAGCGTTCGCCCTGGGCTTCCACCAAGCAGCTGTTCGCCCCGCGCTTGACCACCACTTCGCTGATGCCTAGCGCTCTGTATACCGACAACACCTGCTCCGAATCGACATAGCCAAACAGCGCTTGCTCGTCATCCTCGGTCAACAACGCCAGGTCCACGTGCGGCAACACTGCGCGATACGCCTCCCGAGCCTGTTCGACGCTGGTCCACAGCCGTGGGCGGTAGTTGTTGTCGAACGCTACTCTGGCACCGCGGGCTCGGGCCTCGATCAACATCGTCAGCAACCGCGCACGACCCTGCTCGCCCAGCACCGCCAAAGTAATACCGCTGAAATACAGCACATCGTAGTCCACCAGCGCCGCCAGAATCGGCTCGGCGGCGGGCGTGGTAAAACAATCACGCACGGCCGCTTCGTTGCGCCAGTACAGAAAACGTCGCTCGCCATTGGCGTCGGTTTGAATGCAGTACAAACCCGGCAAGCGCCCCGGCAGACGCTGAACCCGGCTCAGGCCGATTTGCTCATCGGCCCAGACTTGGCACATGGCATCGCTGAAGCTGTCGTCGCCCAGCGCCGTGACGTAATCCACCTGGGACGAGCCACCGAGCATGCGCGCCATGTACACCGCCGTGTTCAGCGTGTCGCCGCCGAAACTCTGTTGCAAAGTGCCATTGGCATGCTGCTGCAACTCGATCATGCACTCGCCAATCAAGGCGATACGAGGATGGTTGTGGCTGATCAATTCGCTCATCGGACTCACAAGCTCCTGGTCTAGAAAAACGCAGTCAGCGGCTCGATGACCTGCAGATTCTCATCCACCAGACAGCCCGAACGCCATTTATCGAAGGTCAGGCACGGGTGCGAGGTGCCGAAGGAAATGATGTCGCCAATCTTCAGCTCGCAACCCGGAGCAATGGTCATGAACGCATGCTGATCCATCACTGCGGTCACTTTACAGGCGCTGACGTCATCGCCCTGCGCAGGCAACACACCGGCGCGGTAACGCAGCAATGGGTTGGGCAGCCCAGCGTCATACGCGACGTCGCGCTTGCCCATGGCGATCACGGCGAAACCTGGTTCCGGCAGCGACTGCACATGGGCCCAGACTTCCAACGCTGGGAGTAATGCCTCACTCAGCTCGCTGCGGCGATCCAGCACACAACACTGTGCGTCTTTATAGATGCCATGGTCGTGCACCACGTAACTACCGGGACGCAACACGCTGAGAAAACGCTCGCGAACGGCTTGGGCATCGAAAGCTTCTGCGATCAGGTCGTACCACGCCGAACCGGACGCGGTGACGATGGGACGGCTCAGCGCAAAGGCGCCCTTGTCTTGCAGCTCAACAGCCAAACGTACCAATGAAGCGGCGAAGGCTTTGATCCCGGCGATGGCGTGATCGCCATGAATCACACCTTCGTAGCCTTCGATACCGGTCAGTGCCAGCGCCGGTTGGGCGGCAATAGCTTCGGCCAGCGCCAGCACTTCCTGCTCGGTGCGGCAACCACAACGGCCGCCGGGCACGCCGTATTCGATCATCACGTTCAACCGCAGACCGCGTCCGCCGAAATATTCGCCCAGCGCTGCGACGTTGTCCGGGTGATCGACCATGCAATGAAAATCAAACATCGAGTCGTCGAGCAAGTCGGCAATCAGCGCCATGTTCGGCGTGCCCACCAGTTGGTTGGCCATCAACACTCGACGCACACCGTGGGCATACGCCGCGCGGGTCTGCACGGCGGTGGCCAGGGTGATGCCCCAGGCACCTTCCTCCAACTGCCGACGAAACAACGCCGGAACCATGCTGGTTTTGCCGTGGGGCGCCAGCTCGGCGCCGCTGTTACTGACGAACGCCTGCATCCAGCGAATGTTATGTTCCAGCGCCTTCTGATGGATCACCAATGCCGGCAGGCTGACGTCGCGCACCAGATTGTCACCCGGCGCTGCTGCGCCTTTCTCTACTGCAGTAGCGTTCAGGTCGGCAGTTGCAAAACTCATGACGGTTCTCCTGATCAGCGCGGCGCGGGCCGCGCTATTCGTTAACTCGGCGCGCAAGACCGTTGGCGCTGTCGATCAGCACCCGACGGTAGTCGCTGTAATTGTTTTTGGCATCCGCACGTGGGGCGACGATGCACAGTGTGGCGATGCAAATGCCCCGCTCGTCGTTGACCGGCGCAGCGAAGCAATGGGTGAAGGTGTCGGCGACGCTGTCGAAGGAAAAGAAGCCTTCTTCACCGGCTTTACGGATCTCCCGCAGAAAGGTTTCCATGGGCAAACGGTCGCCACCGGGAAGGATGTAATCTTCCGGATCGATCAGGTCGTTGATCTCTTGATCGCTTAAATGGCTAAGCAGCAGCCGCCCGGACGCCGTCCAGGGAATCGGCGCGTTTTCGCCGATGTCGGATGAAATCCGAAAATGCCGCTCACCTTCTTTCATCAACGCAACCGTGTATTTGCGCCCATTGAGCAAGCACATCTGCGCCGTTTCACGGGTTTGGCTGACGATCTCTGCCAAGGAGGCTTCGGCTTCACGGGTGAAGTCGAAATGCCTTAGGTGCGCTTGGCCGAGGAAGTACAGCTGACGTCCAAGGTACACGTGCCCGTCCTTGCCGACGGTTTCCAGAATCCGTCGTTCAAGCAACGAACTGACTAACTCGTAAACCGTCGATTTCGGGCTGCCGATACCGCTGGCGATTTCATTCGGGCGCAACGGCGTGCCTTTCTCTTTGAGAAAGTCGAGGATATCGAACGCCCGATCCAACCCTCTGGCCCGGCGTTTGATGGTGTCTTCGGTCATGTTCGCACTACTCATTAAGCGATCAGTAAAGAATGCCCAGCAGTTTAACGCCGCGTAGCGAACGTTCCCACGGGTAAGTGGGAACACACTTTGGGGCTATCAGGCCTTGGGCTTCTTGTAAGCCACGCAATCCACTTC
>NZ_JAMFRV010000219.1 GCF_026224925.1 Pseudomonas sp.
ATGCTCGAAAAGATAGCGTACAACGCGAAACTAGCGACACTGAAGAATGAAGCTCGGTTAGCACGCGACCGCATCAAAGATTTCATTAATCTTGAGCCTATCGAAAAGGTATGGCGTGTGCTTACGTCGTTCGCAGAACATTTTTTGAAAAACTTCGAAGTTATGTCGCTTCACGCTAGAAGCACCGCGAACGCCCAACTCGCCGCGTTCATTACGACTGTCGCGCCTGAACTGACTGTGGAACAAGAGGTCACGTGTTAAACACGATCAGCAGGAATTCGTATTCGACATGGTAGTTACAGACAAGTCGACGCGAGTCGTTATCGAAACGAGAGGACCGCGCTCGCATGATCCAGCGCAGGCATACTTTGTTTCGAACGGAGCGATCGAACAATTGTCGATACGACTTCGTCTGTCTGGATTGAAAGATGGAGTAATATTTTTCTATCCCAGTGCGGCCACCGAAATTCCAATTGTAGGGACTGGCAGCTCCGAATGGCCACAAGACCTGAATCTCTGCGAGGTCTTTGGTGCAGATCCGAGCGAATATCCGGATGACGATGAAGTCGAGCCGACGCCACTTGTCGATGAATAGCAAGCTACCCCTCGGATGGGACGACGTGGCATGTCTTGCGCCGAACATATGCATACATAGATCAATGATGGCCGGTGAGATAGAGTCTCGCTGGTGCAGCGAATGGCGCCGACAACCGCGACGGCCAATTACCTGTTGGACGACCAAATTATTCGATCATGTCAGATTCAATATTGCATGGTGCGTCCTGCGGACACCCGAAAGGGCCACGCCCTGATGGCGCGTCAATTAACTTCAATGACGGAAAGTGGTGTCCATGGTGCGAGACGATCTGAAAAATACCGAGCGGCATGACGATTACACGTGCAGGAGTAAACGACATGCGCGTAACAAAGCTTGACGCCGCCCGAAGGCAACTCAATACTGCCATTCGCCTTTTCTTTGGAGGTGGCGACCGCGTATCCGTTTACTCGCTGGCATCGAACGCATGGGAGGTTATAGACGTGCTCTGCACGAGCGCGGGCGTTGAAAGCTTTTCCAACCAGGCGCGCGAAAATTTGCGAGCCGGACACACGCTTAGTTACTACATCAACGAGCCGTGTCGAAACTTCTTTAAGCACGCCAAACAGGATCCGAATCCTGATGGTTCGGTCGAATTGCCTGAGTCTGACGTTGCCGCCATCCTGTTTCTGGCGGTGGAGGATTATCTACGACTTCGGCAGGGTGGTCCTGTAGAGACGCAAGTCTTTCAGGCGTGGTTTATCGCCGTCTTCCCGGAAAAGGTTGCGGATGACCCTGTCGCGCAATCGATTCTCGAAAACGCCAATCTCACATTTCCCGGCATCGCCACATTCGCCGCGCCCGATCAGATCGAAATGGGCAGGCTTGTACTAGAAGCTGCTCTCAGAGATCCCGGACTCGCGGCTGACCCGAAAACCGAGCCGAGCCTCTGATTCTCTTCTGCGGTATCAGACCGCGCGACCCCGCTGAATAGAGCGTACCAATGCTAGTAACTGCAGCGCTGCGTGCGACTATCTCATATCGGCGAGACAGCAGACTGAGTGACTCAAACGGGTCGACACGTACCGACTACGTCAGGCAGCAGAGGACGGGCCGGTCGGTGTCGACGATGCCAGTCGTGCGAGCCCAACGTCTCCCCTGAGTGGGCAAAATTGCGACGAGGCTGTGACATCTCTTTTATAGCGTCAACTTGCAATGTTTGCTTCCGGGTTGAAGGAGAATTTTTTTTGCGATTGGCCCGCTACAATATTTTATAGGGTCCATTTTTGACATATCCACCAAAAACCCGCTAGTGGTCTTTTTAATCGTCAAGAGATCGCCGTCGAGCATAGGGTATGTTGTCCCAGTTGCATCGGTAATTGGCGAGCCTTTCGCCATTTTTGAAGATATGGTGCAGTTGGTTGCTAGCCCCGGTGTCGGCACGCTAGAAAAATACCAAAAATCGGAAATGTCATTTCCGTTTACCTTGAGCTCAAGGTCATGTGAAACCCCATGACTGTCAACAGAGCATTCCAATTTTTGACTGGTCTGAGCATTGACCAACTGTGGTGACGAGGCCCAAAAGAGGACGCAGGAAAATAAAATTTTAGTGTGAAGTTTTTTGCCCATGGCTATCCTTCTGCATCCTTTACGATATCTGCGATGCTCTTGGCTTTCGTTAGCTTTGACGGATCGCAGGCAAAATTTGTCACATCAATTTTTTTATCAATGTAATCGAAGAGAAATTTCTTGTAAGCGTCGGCACCCGTCAGTCCTACTTTTTTCTCGTAGGCCTCGGCCTCCGTTTTGCCAGTGGATTTCTTCGTTTTGAACTGAGCGGTCAGAATTTTTTCGGCTCGCTCGTCACTCAGATCTCCGTTTATGATCGCGGCAGCACCACCATAACCTTCATGATGCGCAAGATAGGCAAGTTTGGGTTTATCTATATCCGCGACCCCATCTATCTTACAACCTAATTTTTCCAGGCCGCGTAAGTTATATGCCGCATAGTCGCCGGCCGTCATTATCGAGGTTTCTGGGTCCAAGCGCATTTCGAGAATGTCATGGTCTGATAGCTTTTTGACATGATTTTCGAAGGCTTTGCCTGCAACCTTATCGTGCAGAAAAGTCCCAGCAATCGCGGCCTGCCCCAACCAAGTATTGGCCAGGAACTGGGTGAGGCCACCGGCACCTATGGCGTTCACCACAGATGGGTCCCATTTGACCGATTTGAGTTTTGTAACTTTTATCAGCGGTTTCCCATGCTTGTCAACTTTGGGCTTACCATCTTTACCCAATACGGGAGTTTCGATTTTCTCTCCCGGAATTTTCGCAGCCTCGGCTTCGCATAGTGCGGCGAGCGCTTGCGGCATAAGGTCCGCCCGTTTTGCTCCAGCGATAATGAAATCACGATATTGGCTGTTGGCACCTAAACGTAAATTATCTTTGTTCGGACACTCGACCCCAACGTTTACCACCGGATTGCCCGCGCTATCCCTGTTATGTTGAGCATCCCCAGGCGCCAGCGGCAAAGGTGCGTTTTCATGATGATCCGTTCCGCCATCATGCACGCGTAGCGGAACGTCTAATTTCACTTTTGGACTACGGAGCGTCACTTGATGTGTGCCAGGCGGGGGCGTTACTTCCGCGACCTTCTTTGTACCGCCATCCAGCTTGGCAACAAAGACTTGGACTTTTTCTGTTGGTTTTTGCGTTTGGACCGGAGCAATGAGGCCTAGCGGGTCACTCATGCATTCATGGCTACCACTGTCCGTGACAATCGTGGTCATGAGGTTCGGGATCGGCGCGCCATTGGCGTCAGTGAGTCGAAGCCATAGCTCACTATAGAACGCCTCTGTATCTTCCGATGGTGCGGTCAGTAATAATTTCTGTCCGGGATAGATGAGTCGAGGGTTATCAATGTTGTTCAATTGAACCAAGTCATTAACGGATACCCCTTTGGCGCTGGCAATGCCTCCGAGCGTATCCCCAGGTTGCACCGTATATTCTGTACTATCTGTCATTCCTATGCGACCTTGTTGTTGTCTATATCCTGCGACTCAGGTGCTCCCTCATCATCCTCTCGGTCAATATCGAGATCGAACGTTGTGCCCCATTCGCCTTGACCATACAGCACGGCCACGGATTCCATCTCTTGAGGGTTAAATTTTCGATCGGAGCCATTTTTCGTTGAGGTGCCATCGAGTACGCGTTGCACCGCACTATCATCGGTAGGCATCGAATACATGTCGTACGGCACCTGACTTGTGGATCGGCCTTCATCAATTGAGCGGAACAATAATTTTTGGCTGAATTGAACCGGTTCGGACTGAGGCATGTCCGGTAGCGGATAACTTCCTCGTGCAGGCCCCGAGAACGAATGCTGGGTACCCTTTATCGTTACAGCGCCCGGCGCATGAATTTCGATATTGCCATCGGCGATGCGGATATAAGCGCCACCGGCGGTCAGTAAGACTTCGCTAGCGGCAGCGACCTCAATGTTCTCCGTCGTCGACAAGAGTGTGAGCGTTTTTTGCGCGGTGAGTTCGATATTGTCGGACTGGGCTTGGATTTCGACTTTGCCTTTGGCGGCAAATAGTTTCATCCCGGCGTTTTGCACAAAGAGGCTGAGCTTTTCTTTGATGCTGGCGATCAAGGATTTGCCGGTGGCAAGGTAGGTATTTTGACCGCTCACGATATTGATCTGCTCATCGGCATAGATCTGGTTCGATTTCTGCGTTGACAGCGCAATTCCGGCTGGGCTGGCAAACAACAT
>NZ_JAMFRV010000220.1 GCF_026224925.1 Pseudomonas sp.
GATCGCCGGGGTGGGCCTGCTTTACACCAAGGCTAACCCGCTGGCAGCGTTGTTCGCGGTCATCGGTTTTGTGATTTACGTCGGCTTCTACAGCCTGTACTTGAAACGCAAATCGGTGCACGGCACGTTGGTCGGGAGTCTATCGGGGGCGATGCCGCCGGTAATTGGCTACGTCGCGGTGAGCAACAGCTTCGATCTTGCAGCCCTGACGTTGTTGGTGATGTTCAGTTTGTGGCAGATGCCGCACTCCTATGCCATCGCGATTTTCCGTTTCAACGATTATCGGGCTGCGTCGATTCCGGTTCTGCCGGTCTTGCGCGGTATCGTCGTCGCCAAGCGGCACATCTTGATCTACATCCTGGCATTCCTCGTGGCCACGTTGATGTTGACCATCGGTGGTTACGCCGGCTTCAGTTACCTGGCCGTTGCGGCAGGCATGGGCATGTATTGGTTGTACATGGCCTGGACTGGCTACAAAGCGGTGGATGACACGGTTTGGGCACGCAAATTGTTTGTGTTCTCAATCCTCACCATCACCGCCTTGAGTGTAATGATGTCGCTGGATTTTCAGGTGCCCAGTGAGTTGCTGGTAACTTACGCGCGTTGAATTGACGTCGGCGCTTGAACAGAAACGCCCCGCTCTGATTGAAGAGCGGGGCGTTTTTTATTGTGTTACAAAAAAATGCTGAGTTTACTTAACGCTGGTTTCGACTAACAGGCACAGGAGAAAGGGGGCTGCGGTTGAAAAAAACCTCTGTAACCGCTGCCCGGCAATGCTTGGAACTGTAAAGCCATCATTGGAGCCATGGCAAAAGCTGTCGGGTTGAAGCATGATACGTTCGCTTTAACACTATGACGATAGACTCAGTAGAAACATTGAATGACAACTGAACACCTTACCTCCAGGAAAGAACAAGCGGTGGACGTCGGCCCGCTTGTCTCAATCATTGCGCCTTGTTACAACGCAGAAAAGTACCTGGAGGAAGCCCTCCGCAGTATTTTTGCCCAAGACTATGCCAACGTTGAAGTTATTATCGTCGACGATGGGTCGACCGATAACAGCTACGCCATGTTAAAGGCCCTGCAAAATACCTACGATTTTCAGCTGTATACCCAACATAACCAAGGCGTAAGTGCCGCCCTTAACCATGGTTTGACGTACGCCCAAGGCGAATACGTCTCTACGCCAGACCTGGATGACATCATGTTGCCGGAGTCGGTACGCATCAGGGCTGACTATTTGGGTAAACACCCGGAAGTTGGCTGTGTGGGCGCGTTAGTTGTGTATATGGACAGCGAAGGCAACAACGTCAAGACGCAAAAGCTGGAACAGATTCAACACTTGGGTTTTGACGAGATACTGAGTAAAGCCATCGTCGTAGGGGCGCCGGTTTCACTGTACCGGATGGATGCGTTACGCGCCGCAGGCTTTTACGAGCCGAGCATTAAGGTGCAAGACTTTCAGATGACGCTGAAAATAGCCGACCAGGGTTATCAGATACACGTACTGCCTGTCAGCGTTACGCGCTACCGCCGTCATCCCAACAATCTGTCACGGCGCTATAAAGTGCTGCTGGATGCCGACATGAAGGCAATCAGTCCTTATCGATCACATCCTGGTTATGAAAAGGGCAGGGCGGTCATCCTCAATAAAGCGCTGAAATACGCAGTCGTCACCGACAAGAAAGACGCGTGGCGTTTATTGCGATCGATTCCACTGAAGCGCTATAACAAAACCACCTTTCGGCGGCTGAAACGGTTGTTGTTGCACCGCTAGGGCACCCTGAAACTTTCTAGCCGTATTTTCTGTCTCATCGGTTATCCGTTGAGGGCAGCTAATGAAGTTTCTTGAAATTCTAAAAAGAAGACAAACAAGAAAGCACCTGCGTGGCATGGATAAGCTTCATCGCTATCCGGAAAAAATCAGGCTTCGCTATCCGAACTTATCCTTCGGCGTCGGCACCTATGGCATCCCTGACGTTGTCGAATTTGATAACGACTCAGTGCTGAAAGTCGGCGCTTATACTTCGATCGCGGCCGGTGTCAAAATCTTGCTGGGGGGTGAGCACCGTACCGATTGGGTGACCACCTATCCGTTTCCAGCAATTATTGACGAGGTCAGCGATATCCTCGACCACTCGCCGAGCAAAGGCGACGTGATCATTGGTAGCGACTGTTGGATTTGCACCAATGTTGTCATTCTTTCTGGCGTGACCATCGGCCACGGGGCCATTGTGGCGGCGGGTGCTATCGTGAGTCGGGACGTCGCACCCTTTTCTGTAGTGGGCGGCAATCCGTGTAAATTCATTCGGTGGCGCTTTGATGAGGCGACCCGCGAAACGTTGCTGCGCTCAGCGTGGTGGGATTGGCCCGTCGATGAGGTCAAGTCGGTAGCGAGAACGCTTTCCAGCAGTGACATAGATACCTTCATTCGCTACATCAACGCGCGAAAAGCCTGAGGTAGGTCATTCAAATGACGTTGGTAGAACTCACCCCCTACGGTGGCATTACCGTCATGCTCCCCGCGGCCATAGTGGTCGGCGTCTGGCTGTGCTTCTGCGGCTCCAGACGCCCTGCGTTGCTGTGGCTGGCAACCATGCTGTCGATGTACGTCATTGTCGGGCTCAGCAAAATCCTGTTCAAAGGCTGGGGCATCGGCTTGCACAGCCTCAACGTCGCGGTCATCAGTGGTCACGCCATGCACACGTGTTTGGTGCTGACGGTGGTCTTGAGCCTGCTTGCGCGGCAAATCAATCCACGGCTGCGCTGGCCTGCCGCTGGCCTGGGGTTGATCGTCGGTTGGTGGTTTGCCATGAACTGCGTATTTCCGTTCATCCATCCCTTACAAGAAGCCATCGCGGGCGCTGTCCTGGGCTCTCTTGCTGCTTGCGCGTTCCTCTACAGCATCGAAGGGCTGGAGATTCGTAAAATCCCACTAACTGCGCTCGTGCTGGGTTTGGTGTTCATGGCGTTTAACACGACTACCCCCAAGCACACCGCTGAAAATGTCCTAAACCGGATAGCGGTGACTATTTCTGGCGCACAGCGAGCCTTCAAACAACCCGAGTGGCGCCAGCCGGAAGTGCTGCAGCAGCTCAAACCCTCGATTTGATCTGCTCCGGCAGACCAATCTCCAGATATATCCGGGCTCATGACAATGCCTTCGCGTTAGCCCAAAGAATATCGATCCACTCAAATTTTGATTTGGAAAAAAACCTGTGGGAGCAAGCTTGCTTGCGAATGCCGCAACGCGATCTTTGTGGAATAACCTTAGAATTATATAATTCTTTTATAATTATCTGATCTTAATATACTCATTGATA
>NZ_JAMFRV010000019.1 GCF_026224925.1 Pseudomonas sp.
AGCGCAGACCTTGAGCTTTTCGCGCAAGGCCTTGCTGACGTTCGTCATGGCGTCGAAATCTCCGACGCCAAAATGGTGAATCCATTTCATTACCTGACCGGCACGAAAACGCTTCTCCCCGATCGAGTCGAAGAATTTTTCCATTTCCGGTTGAGTCAGACCCAACAGGTTGGTTTTGCCAGTCGATGTTGTCATTTATTCACCCTCACTCGTTAGCCTTAGGCTTTACGAGCGGTTACTTCGGTAGCGGCGAAGAAGTAAGCGATTTCACGTGCAGCAGCGGCTTCGGAATCCGAACCGTGTACAGCGTTGGCGTCGATAGAGTCAGCGAAATCAGCACGGATAGTGCCAGCAGCTGCTTCTTTAGGGTTGGTAGCGCCCATCAGTTCACGGTTTTTGGCAATGGCGTTTTCGCCTTCCAGAACCTGAACGACAACCGGACCGGAAATCATGAAAGCAACCAGATCGCCGAAGAAACCGCGAGCGCTGTGCTCAGCGTAAAAACCTTCAGCTTCAGCTTTGGACAGCTGCTTCATTTTCGAAGCTACTACTTGCAGACCGGCCTTTTCGAAACGGGTGACGATTTCGCCAATTACATTCTTAGCAACGGCGTCAGGCTTGATGATGGAAAAGGTACGTTGAACAGCCATGGTGTAACTCCAGAAACGGTGATTAAAGCGAAAAATTAAACCCGCGTATTGTACGCGGGTTTAGGGGTATTACCTAACGCGCACTACTGACTCAGTCCGCCTCTTCAATCCAGGCAGCCTGAATAGCCTCAAGAACCTTCTCGCCGCCCCGCTTTGAATCATCGCTGAACTCAGGCAGGGCGATTACCCAATTCTGGAGATCGACGAAGTTCACCCGGCGCGGATCAACTTCTGGCTTGCTTTCGGCCAACTGAATAGCGATTTCCAGCACATCAACCCATTTAAGACTCATAAAAACTCCTTGAATCAGTGCGCCGCTTCGGCCGCATGGTTGAGCGAGTATTTCGGAATTTCGACAGTCAGGTCTTCTGTCCCGACTTTTGCCTGGCAGGTCAGGCGCGAATGCGGCTCCAGCCCCCAGGCACGGTCGAGATAGTCTTCTTCCAATTCATCGGCCTCGTTCAGCGAATCAAAGCCTTCGCGAATGATGCAGTGACACGTGGTGCAGGCGCAAACGCCGCCGCAGGCGCTTTCGATCTCGATATGGTTGTCATGGGCCACGTCGAGGATCGATCGACCGGTCTCAGCCTCAACAACCATACCGTCCGGGCAATGCTCGGCGTGTGGCAGAAAAATGATCTGCGGCATCAGTTAATCCTCAATTTCATTCAGGTTGCGCCCCGCCAGTGCGGATTTCACCGTCGAATCCAGGCGCCGGGCAGCAAAAGCATCGGTCACTTGCGACAGACGCTTGGTCTGTAGCTCGATGGCTGGGCCATCGGTGCCTTGCATCAATTCACTCAGGTCCTGCATTTGCGCTTCGATGACCATGCGCTCTTCTGCATCCAGCAGCCGATCGCCATCTGCATCCAATGCACCCTGGACCGCTTCGAGTAGACGCTGTGCGTCAACCTGCTGTTCACGCAACACGCGAGCGACTTTGTCGTCGCTGGCGTACTGGAACGAATCCTTGAGCATGCGAGTGATTTCACCGTCAGTCAGGCCATACGAAGGCTTGACCTGAATGCTCGATTCAACACCAGAGCCCAGCTCACGAGCAGCAACGCTGAGCAAGCCGTCGGCATCGACCTGGAAGGTCACACGGATTTTCGCAGCCCCGGCAACCATCGCCGGAATACCACGCAACTCAAAGCGCGCCAGGGATCGGCAATCACTGATCAGCTCACGCTCGCCCTGCAACACATGAATCATCATGGCCGACTGGCCATCTTTATACGTGGTGAAATCCTGAGCACGGGCGACGGGAATGGTGGTGTTGCGTGGAATCACCTTCTCCATCAACCCGCCCATGGTTTCCAGCCCCAAAGACAGCGGGATCACATCAAGCAGTAACAACTCTTCGCCGTCACGCTTGTTGCCAGCCAGTGTATCGGCCTGAATCGCAGCACCAATGGCCACCACTTGATCCGGATCGATCTCAGTCAGCGGCTGACGACCAAACAGCTCGGCGACCGCTTCACGCACACGCGGCACACGGGTCGAACCGCCAACCATGACCACGGCTTCAACGGCTTCAATTTCAATACCGGCATCGCGAACTGCACGCCGACAGGCTTTCAGGCTGCGAGCGAGCATCGGCTCGAGCATCGCATCGAACGCCTGACGGGTGAGAACCGAGTGCCAATCGCCATGAGCAACGTCAACCGAATCGACCTCGGTCAGCGCTTCTTTGGCAGCGCAAGCAGTTTGCAGCAGGCTGCGCTGGGCGGACGGATCAAGGTCGGCAGAAAGACCGGCCTCGCCCACAATCCAGCTGGCAATTGCGTGGTCAAAGTCATCGCCACCCAGCGCAGTGTCGCCGCCAGTTGCAAGGACCTCAAACACGCCGCCAGTCAAACGCAGAATAGAGATATCAAAAGTGCCGCCGCCGAGGTCATAAA
>NZ_JAMFRV010000221.1 GCF_026224925.1 Pseudomonas sp.
AAGAGGATGCTCCACAGGCGTGCGCGCAGATCCAAATACCGTGACCTTGCGACGACCCTTGAACCGCTCTAGTACACGGAAGGCGTTTTCCAGTTCGCGTAATGCTTGCAGCGTGATCTTGGCGTTCCAGCGATTGCGATCGTCCTGAGCCATGCGCAGAACGGTCAACATCATGTCGCGATACAGCGGGAGGTTCGGACTGTTAGGAGCAATCAGGCGGATTTGATCTTCAACCTTGCTGGTGAGGTCGATGCCGTTACTCTGGAAATGGAGAGACAGAAAGTCGTTCGGTTCATAGGGCATTCAACGTTCTCCTTTGCACAACCATTAGCGTGTCGATTGCAACTGATTGATCTTGTGCTTATATCGACAACACTGGCAACGAGTGATTACGGCAATACGTCTATGTTTGTTTCGGAGTGGAGAAGGGGGGCAGCAGAAAGCAGCAGTGCGCGCCGATGCTGGGCAGAGTCGCGCATACCAAAACCAGATCTATTTTTTCATCTTGCAATCAGACGCCTTGAACACGTGGGTCGCGACTGCGCGGTTGGTTTTGTATTCGGTGAACTCGTATTTCAGCAGCGCCCCTTTGGCCATGAGTTGGCGAAAGCCATCATTGTTACAAACGCTGGAGCCCAACTGGTTGCGGACTGCGTCGGGATTTTCACGCATCTGTACCGCGTGACTTGGGAGTACGCTCAGGTGGTCGACGAGTTCTTTCCCTTCAACGGTATAACCTTGATCAAGGATGTTTTCGTTGATTGCCCGAGGTGTACCGACGCTGCTTTCCGCCGCAACTTTTTCCAGCATTTTGCTCAGCTCGTAATCCTGTTTGGACGCCGCTTGGGCGCAAAGAGGAACGGCCAGCAAAAGTGTGAGGGTAGGGACGATAAGGCGCAGCATTTAAAAACTCTCCTGATTCAGTGACTGGTCCCTTGGACCATTGACTTGAACGTGCGTTCACCGCTTGCCTGACCCTGCCCCATAGGCGAAGGGATTTCCAGCAGACCAGTGGCCGCGCGGCAGTATAAATGAAACATCAGGTAAACAAAGATCCAGCTAACGGCGGGCGCTGTACGTGGCTCTGATAAACTGAGCTTACTTTTTATCCAGCGAGTACCTGCTGTGTCGATGCTTTATGTTTGGCGGCGTAATCCAAAATGAGCCATGCCGTTTCCCGTCTCCGCGCTCAACGCCTGGCACGCGCGGTAAAACCGTTTGTCGCACGGGGTTCAAGGGCGCCGCGTTGTCCCGGTTGCCGCGTTATCCCCAGTTACTGTCTGTGCGCTTGGCGCCCGACAGTGGTGGCCAAGTCAGCCATGTGTTTGTTGATGTATGACGTCGAGCCGTTGAAGCCCACCAACACCGGTTGGCTTATTGCCGATGTCATCGAAGAGACCCATGCGTTTGGGTGGTCGCGCACGGAAGTCGATGCTGATTTGCCTGCATTGCTCAACGATCCGCAGTGGCAGCCTTACATTGTGTTTCCTGGCGAGTTTGTCGCGCCAGAGCGCGTCGTAACCGAAGTGAGGCTTGAGGAGGGCAAGCGTCCTCTGTTTGTCCTGCTGGACGCGACTTGGAGCGAAGCACGTAAGATGTTTCGCAAAAGCCCGTATCTGGATCATTTGCCGGTGCTCAGCCTGGAGTCGGAGCAAATCTCCCGCTATCGATTGCGCCGCTCCAAGCGTGATGATCATTTCTGCACCGCGGAAGTGGCCGCATTGTGTCTGGAACTGGCGGACGATCAGGCTGCCGGTAGTGTGTTGGACGCCTATCTCGATGTATTTACTGCCCACTATCTGGGCGCCAAGCACTTACTTCCGATCAATCTGGAAGATGAATCCCACGCCTACCTGAAAACGTTCATCTAGCGTTACGAGCCTTGGGTGGTGGCGACAGTTACCACCGATTGCTCAGGCTTCTTAGGCCACAACTGCGCCACCAGCATGCCCGCCAGCATCAATGCGCACCCCAGATACCCCTTCAGATGCAGTGATTCGTTGAGCATCAATGAGCCTGCAATCGCAGCGAATACGGCTTCCAAAGAAAGGATGATCGCAGCGTGTGAGGCAATGGCGTTCTTTTGCGCGATAACTTGCAGGGTGTAACCGATCCCGACTGCAACCACGCCGCCATAAAGAATGGCTGGCGCTGCGGCAATGATTGACGCCACATGAATCTCCTCAAAAATCAGTGCAAGGATAAGACTGACGGCCGAACAGGTAATGAATTGCAGGAAGGCCAACCGGATCGCATCGTGGCGGCTGGCGAACAGGCTGACCAGAATCACGTGTCCACCCCAGACAAATGCTCCAATCAATTGCAGCCAATCGCCGGAAGCCACTTGGAAGTTGTCCCCGACACTCAGTAAAAACATCCCGACCACAGCCATGCCAGCACCCATCCAAGTGCCCGTCCCGGTCTTGTGCCCCATCAGTAAACCCAGAAGCGGAACTACAATGACGTACAGTCCGGTGATGAATCCGGCGTTGGTCACGCTGGTAAACAGCAGGCCAACTTGCTGTAGGTTAATGCCTGCGGCCAACACCAGTCCCATGACCATTCCGCCCAGCAATAAGCTGCGGGTCATGAAGGGTTCTGGCTTGATCGATTCAACGCTGGCTGGCCCACGAAGAATTAACGGCAACAAACACAGTGACCCAAGCGCGAAGCGTAAACCGGTAAAAAGATACGGGCCGATATGGTCCATGCCTGAGCTTTGAGCGACAAAACCCGAGCCCCAGATCATCGCGGTAAGGAGCATTAAAAGGTCGGCTCGCAGGGCTTGTTTTTGCATGATGGCGCTCAGGTCAGTGGGCCGCAGACTTTGCAGTAAAGCGCGGAGCTTGACCACCCCGACATCGCTCGTCATCCTTGTCGCCGCAATAAGGCTTAAACGCCGACATTGCGGGGCTTGGCGTTAACAGCGCTGTATTGGCGCTGTGAGTTTGCTGGCATCGACGGATGCCTTCGTGGGAACTGAATTCGTCAGCGCTCACCTAAAAAAACAGGATCATTTATAAATGACATACGAAATCCTGATTGCCGATGACCACCCATTGTTTCGCAGCGCACTGCACCAGGCGGTCAGCCTTGGTCTAGGCCCTGACGTCAGACTGGTCGAAGCTGAAAGCATTGCCGAGCTTGAAGTTCATCTAGCGCAAAAGCGTGATTGGGACCTCGTGCTGCTGGATTTGAATATGCCAGGTGCCTATGGTTTTTCCGGGCTGGTGCTGCTTCGCGGGCAATACCCGCAAATCCCCGTGGTGATGGTGTCAGCGCAGGAAGAAGCGTCGATAGTCGTCCGCTCGCGAGAGTTCGGGGCAAGTGGCTTTATTCCCAAGTCCAGTTCCCTTGAAACGATTCAAGAAGCGGTTCGTACTGTGCTTGCTGGTGATGTCTGGTGGCCGCCGCAGGTCAACGAAGCGATCAGTGTCTCTCCTGAAGCCAAAGCGGCCAGCGCCGGACTGGCGAGCCTGACACCGCAACAGTTCCGCGTGCTGACGATGGTGTGCGAGGGCTTGCTGAATAAGCAGATCGCTTATGAACTCAGCGTGTCGGAAGCGACCATCAAGGCACACGTCACGGCAATTTTTCGAAAGCTTAATGTACGAACCCGTACTCAAGCGGCGTTGTTGTTGCAACAGATGGAATCAATTCCACTAAGCTAAACCCGTTAAGGGATTGGTTATTCACGCTTTTTTGACATTAGTTAAACTAGCTTAATGTGTCTTTTTTCAAGCAGTACTACTTATGTCGCCCTTCAAAGGCCAAACCGGTCTGAAGCGTATCCTCAACGCTTCTGGTTACTCACTCGATGGTTTACGTGCCGCGTTCAAGGGCGAAGCCGCGTTTCGTCAATTGGTGCTGCTCAACGTGATTCTGATCCCGCTGTCGTTTGTGTTTCACGTCAGCCAGGTCGAACGTGCAGTACTGATAGCCGTGTGTTTGCTGGCGCTGATCGTTGAGTTGCTCAACTCGGCAATTGAAGCCGCGATTGACCGTATTTCGTTGGATCTGCACCCTCTATCGAAGAACGCAAAAGACATGGGCAGCGCTGCGCAGTTCGTTGCGCTGTGCATGATCGGTTTGGTATGGGCTTTGATTCTGCTGGGCTGAGTGAGCGGTTAGCATCAGCAGGCTTACGCAATGTTAGGCAGCACGATTTCGTCGCTGCGCCGCACACCAGCAGTGAGCCCGCGACACAGGTCTAGAAACTCCCGTATGGCTGACGTCTGGTATTTTTGTTTGTGCCAGATGAAGTAGAACTGCCGCGACAAGTCCAATTCCGGGGTCTCCACCGCCACCAGGCTGCCCCGGCGGAAGGCGTCACGCAGGGCAAGGCGAGAAATGCAGCCGATGCCCAGACCCGACTCCACGGCGCGCTTGATCGCTTCAGTGTGTTCCAGCTCCAGTCGCACGTTTAGCGCGTTGCGATGATGGCGCATGGCTTGATCGAACGTCAGCCGGGTGCCCGAGCCTTGTTCACGTAGAATCCATGCTTCCCTGGTGAGTTCGTCGAGAGTGGCGTGACCGCGTTTGGCCAGTGGATGTTGTGGCGCGCAGAACACCACCAGCTCATCTTCGACCCAGCTTTGCACCTCGATGTCCGGGTGCGTGCAATCGCCCTCGATGAGACCCAGATCAATTTCGTAATGCGCCACTTGCTGCACAATATGTGCGGTGTTCTGCACATGCAGTTTGACTTGGCTTTCCGGGTGAAGCTGCATGAAGCTACCGATCAGCAGGGTAGCCAAGTAGTTGCCGATGGTCAGCGTGGCACCCACCGACAGTGAGCCGAAGCCTGATTTACCGTTGAGCAGGTCTTCGATCTCCTTGGCCTGATCCAGCAGCGCAACGGCTTGCGGTAATAGCTGGCGCCCCGTAGCGTTCAGGCTCAGGCGTTTGCCCGCGCGATCAAACAACTGGCAGCTGGATTGGCGCTCCAGTTCGGTGATTGAAGTGCTGGCAGCCGACTGCGAAAGCGATAAAAGTTCGGCAGCCCGCGAGACGCTTTCCTGCTGGGCGACGGCGACGAAAATCTGAAGTTGACGAAGAGTAAATCGCATATCTATATAACCGATAACCTATATCTTAATAATTCGTTTAACAGATATTGTGCTTGCTACTAGAATGACGCGCAATGGCGCTCAACGTTGGCGCAGGCGAAACTTTCAGGAGCCGACTTTACATGAGCAACATGAACCACGAGCGTGTCCTCAGCGTCCACCACTGGAACGACACACTCTTCAGTTTCAAGTGCACCCGTGACCCAGGTCTGCGCTTTGAGAACGGTCAGTTCGTTATGATCGGTCTGCAGCAGCCAAACGGTCGCCCGCTCATGCGCGCTTACTCGATCGCCAGCCCGAACTGGGAAGAGCATCTCGAATTCTTCAGCATCAAAGTGCAAGATGGTCCGCTGACCTCGCAGCTGCAGCATTTGAAGGAAGGCGACGAGATCATCATCAGCAAAAAGCCTACCGGCACGCTGGTACTTGATGACCTCAAGCCAGGCAAGCATTTGTACTTGCTGAGCACCGGCACCGGCCTTGCGCCGTTCATGAGCGTGATTCAGGACCCGGAAACCTACGAGCGTTTCGAGAAGGTCATCCTGTGCCACGGCGTACGCTATGTGAATGAAGTCGCCTATCGCGAGTTCATTACCGAGCATTTGCCGCAGAACGAATTTTTCGGTGAAGCGCTACGCGAAAAGCTGATTTATTACCCAACCGTGACCCGTGAGCCCTTCGAAAATGAAGGCCGCTTGACCGATTTGATGCGCAGCGGCAAGTTGTTCACCGACATCGGTCTGCCACCGATCAATCCTCAGGATGACCGTGCGATGTTGTGCGGCAGCCCGAGCATGCTCGATGAGACCAGCGAAGTGCTTAATAGCTTTGGTCTTAAGGTGTCTCCGCGGATGCGTGAACCTGGCGATTATCTGATCGAGCGCGCGTTCGTCGAAAAATAGATCGCTGTCCGCTGAAACACACTGCTATCTGTAGGACCGAATTCATTCGGGGAGGTCGCGACTCGGTATATCAAACAAACCGCGCCG
>NZ_JAMFRV010000222.1 GCF_026224925.1 Pseudomonas sp.
CCAATGATCTCGGAATCAGTTGTCGACTTATCTCGACTGCAATTCGCTATGACCGCCTTGTATCACTTTTTATTCGTGCCTTTAACCCTCGGTTTGACCTTCCTGCTCGCCATCATGGAGTCGGTCTATGTGATGACCGGCAAGCAGGTCTACAAGGACATGACCCGGTTTTGGGGCAAGCTGTTCGGCATCAACTTCGCCCTGGGCGTCACCACCGGCCTGACTATGGAGTTCCAGTTCGGCACCAACTGGGCGTACTACAGCCATTACGTCGGTGACATTTTCGGTGCTCCGTTGGCGATTGAAGGCTTGATGGCGTTCTTCCTGGAATCGACCTTCATCGGCCTGTTCTTTTTTGGCTGGGATCGTCTGACCAAAGTCCAGCATCTGGGGGTTACCTGGCTGGTCGCGATCGGCTCGAACATGTCGGCATTGTGGATCTTGATCGCCAACGGCTGGATGCAAAACCCAGTCGGTGCAGAGTTCAATTTCATCACCATGCGCATGGAGCTGACCAGTTTCAGCGCCTTGCTGTTCAACCCCGTGGCACAGGTCAAGTTCGTCCACACTGTTGCTTCCGGTTACGTGACCGGCGCGATTTTTATCTTGGCTATTTCGAGTTGGTACATGCTCAAGGGCCGCGATATCGGGTTCGCGCGGCGCTCCTTTGCCATCGCGTCGGCGTTCGGCATGGCGTCGATTCTTTCGGTGGTCATTCTGGGCGATGAGTCTGGCTATGAGATCGGCGATGTTCAGAAAACCAAGCTCGCGGCGATTGAGGCCGAGTGGGATACCGAGGCCGCACCTGCAGCCTTTACGTTGTTCGGGCTGCCAAATCAGGCCGAGCAACGTACCGATTACGCGGTGAAAATCCCTTATGTCATGGGGATTATTGCCACGCGTTCGCTGGATACAAAGGTGACCGGCATCAAGGATCTGATCGCCCAACATCAGGTGCGTATCCGTAATGGCATGGTTGCTTATGACCTGCTTCGGCAACTGCGCGCAGGTGATAAAAGCGAACAGACAGTCTCTGCCTTCAACGCGGTGAAAAAGGATCTGGGCTACGGTCTGCTGCTCAAGAAGTACACCGATAAGGTAGTCGATGCCAGCGACCAACAAGTCAAACAGGCTGCGCTGGACTCCATCCCCGGCGTGGCGTCAATTTTCTGGACCTTTCGCCTGATGGTGCTCAGCGGTTTCCTGATGCTGGCCTTATTCGTCTGTGCGTTCTGGGCGTCTACCCGCAAGAACGAAATGCGCAAACCCTGGCTGCTCAAGTGGGCCCTGTTCAGCCTGCCGCTGCCGTGGGTTGCCACGCAGACCGGCTGGTTTGTTGCGGAGCACGGTCGTCAGCCCTGGTCCGTCGGTGAAATACTCCCGACCCATCTGTCCGCTTCAAGCGTTTCGACCGGTGATGTCTGGGGCTCTCTGCTGGCGCTGGTGGCGTTCTATAGCGTGCTGCTGGTGATCGAGATGTACCTGATGATCAAGTTCGCGAGGCTCGGCCCGAGCAGTCTGCACACCGGGCGCTATCACTTGGAACACGAGGCAACATCCGCCCACGCTACACAGCCGACCCTGGTCTGAGGAGCACAATAATGTTCGACTATGAAAGCCTCAAACTGATCTGGTGGGTACTGGTTGGCGTCTTGCTGATCGGCTTCGCCCTGACCGATGGTTTCGACCTCGGCGCCGCCGCGCTGATGCCCTTCGTCGGCCGCAGCGATAACGAACGACGCGTGGTTATCAACACCATCGCGCCGCATTGGGATGGCAATCAGGTCTGGCTGATTACCGCTGGCGGTGCGTTATTCGCCGCCTGGCCATTGGTGTATGCCGCCGCGTTTTCGGGCTTCTACTGGGCCCTGCTGCTGGTGCTGTTTGCCTTGTTTGTTCGCCCCGTGGGCTTCGATTATCGGAGCAAACTTAGCAACACCCGCTGGCGGCAAAGCTGGGACTGGGGCCTGTTTGTTGGCGGTGTGGTGCCTTCGCTGGTCTTCGGTGTGGCGTTTGGCAACCTGCTCTTGGGCGTGCCCTTCCAGTTTGATGACACGCTGCGCTCCAGCTACCACGGTAGCTTCTGGCAACTGCTCAGCCCATTCGGGCTGCTCGCTGGCGTCGTCAGCTTGAGCATGCTCTGCCTGCACGGCGGCACGTGGTTGATGATGCGTACGGAGGGTGACATCGCCCGGCGTTCACGCCGCGCGGCTCAACTGTTCGCGGCGGTTTACCTGCTAGCGTTCATCGGCGCTGGTGTCTGGCTCGTGCTGGGCGGTATTGAAGGACAAACTATCACCTCAGCCTTCGATCCCGGCATAGCCCTCAATCCGCTGAGCAAGACCGTGGTCATGGGCAACCCTGGCTGGATGGCGAACTACGGGAAATACCCGCTGACCATCATCGCACCGGTTGTGGGGATAGTCGGGGCGCTATTGGCCCTGCTCTCGGCCACTGGCAGCCACAGTCGCTGCGCATTCCTGGGCAGCAGCCTGGCCATCGTTGGCACACTTTGCACAGCTGGCTTTGCGCTGTTCCCTTTTGTCATGCCGTCGAGTATCGATCCGGCCTCCAGCCTGACCGTGTGGGATGCCGTTTCCAGCCGCATGACACTCAACATCATGCTGGTTGCCGCAGCGATTTTCGTGCCGCTGATCCTCTGCTACACCCTTTGGTGCTACGCCAAAATGTGGGGCAAAGTGACCACCAAACACATCGACGCCAACCCCCACAGCCTTTACTGAGGAGCACACATTATGTGGTATTTCGCCTGGATCCTCGGCGTCTTGTTGGCCTGTAGCTTCGGCATCATCAACGTCATGTGGCTCGAAGCCACCGACACGCTGGATAAGGAGCCAGCGGGTGACCTCTGAAGCCACACCACGGTTGCGACGCGCCAGCAGCAGGGCCTTGTCCCTGCTGCTGGCCATTCCGTTGAGCCTTATTCTACTGATCCACCCCATCACCATCCTCAACGCCCAAGGGCACTACAACCACAACCTGCTGATGCTGGTCATGTGGGGCGTGGCCGCGGGGTATGTGCACGGCGTGGGTTTCGACCCGCGTGCACGCGTGTGGCAAGTGGTGTTTCATCCGCTGGTGGCCTGGGGTCTGATGACCCTAGGCTATGCGGTGATGTGGGTGCATTAGGACACAGGCACGTATGTGGGCGCCAGCTTCGCCACAGAACGTAGCGCACACATCGTTTTAATTGAGAGGATGCCCTACACAGAACAGGGCTACCGGAAAATAGGGCAGTTCAAGTCGCAAGGCTTCCTTCATTTTAATGTCATCAAACCCCATCACAACTACACCGCCAAGACCTGCGGCGGTAACAGCCAAGTAGATATTTTGAACGGCTGCCCCAGCTTCAAAATCAACGTAACGTGCTCCTCTAAGGCCGTCGGCTTGTTGGCTCGCGAAATGATCAATTGCCGACTGTCGCTCAGCCACGACTGCGATGACGGCAGGAGCGTCCTCCAACCACGTCTCATCGCCTAGAGCCGCGGAGTTGAGCACCCCATCATCGATCAGCTCTTGCGTACGGACTAGTTTTCTTGCTTGGGAGTCATAGCTGTATACCCCGGGTACTAGACCATCGACATGACGCACAACAACCATCAATGTGAGTGGAAACAGAGCGTGTGCCGAAGGTGCGGTTCGTCTTCCGTCCGCAGAGGTACAACCTTGTCCGGCATAAAGAAACGCTTCCAGAAAGTCCACACTCAGAGGCTTTTCACTGAAAGATCTAACACTTCGTCTCTTAGACATAAGCTCTTTCAACAGGACAGCGTCTTGAATACTCATCAATGTTCATCCATGCAGGTTTATTGTGCACAGTAGCAGAGCTAAGGGTTGCAGCTATCAGGTCGCCGTTAGGGCACTGGCATTCAAATGGATAAGGATCGTTTTTCAGTGCTGGAAAACCAGCACTGTGTACGACGAAGCTAGATATTTGGAGGCGCTGAAGTCGCACGGTTCGCCGCTGCTAGAGCATGTAGCCTAGCGAATACCGTGTTGACGGACCACCTCAGGGCGTGAATAAATTCGGTCCACAGTGTGAACTGCCCCCAAAAAGTTGGACAAAAAATAGCTAAGCCGCAGGAAACACCGGCTCACCCAGGTTCAACATCAATCGATTGGCCCACGCAAAAATCGAGATCGCATGAATCAGGTCCAACACTTGCGCGTCGTCTAGCCCTTGCTCGTGCAGCGTCTGAATGTGAGCAGCGCCCAGCGAAGCAGGCTCAAGCGTCAGGTCGATCGCGAACTGGACGATGGCTTTCTCGCGATCATTGGTGCCCGCCGTCGCGGGGTCGGCGAAGACCTCTGCGATGACGTCATTACGCTTGGCTAACTGTTCGAAGCGTTGCGCATGCACCGAAGCGCAATACACGCAGCGGTTGACCCGCGACACTACTGTGCTCGCCAGTTCGCGCTCGGCACGGGACAAACCGCCCGGCGCGTACATGATCGCGTTGAAGGCCTGGGACCGCTGGCGAAGGATGTCCGGATGGTGAGCCAAGGTCAGGTAGTAGTCAGATGTCTTGGCTTGCGGATGGCTCTCTTCGAGTACCGCCACTTGCTCAGGCGTTGCGCTGTTAAGGTCAACAGTCGGCAGCCAGGCTTTCCAGCCCAGCACTTCGTTGGTGAAGCCATTGCTTTGAATAAGCGTGCTCATTGGGCTGCTCCGGCAGACAGTAACGCACCCAAGCCGGCGGCCAGACGCACTTGATAGGAGAGGAAGGCAATCAACTGCGCCAGCACGACGATTTCGGCGGTGCTCAGCCCCTCATGCTGGAGCGCCACCAACGCTGTCTGATCACCATGGACAGGTGATTCGATAAGGGTCCGGGTGAAATGCAGAATCGCCGTCAGCCGTGAGTCACCCAGCTTGTCTATAAAGCCCGAATCAACGGTCGCCAGCAGGATTTTATCCACGCCCACCGTCTGTAACTGCTCCAGGTAATGCGCCGTCAACGTCGGATTCGGCGTCAGTCGCGCAGCGTAGTAAGCCACCCATAGGCGCTCGTTCAACGACAAATTGTTCGCCAGCGCCGGATCAAAAAACAGATCCTGACTGCCCTGCGTCGCCGAAGCGACTTTGTCCCGCGCATGGCGCACGGCGTGCAGGTGAGTGCCCGGCTGGATGTTTAACAAGCGGTCGAGCAAGTCCGGTGCGGCTGTGTGTTCAGCGGTCAAGGTCATGACAAATCCTGTAAGGCTGTTGGCGGCATTCGCGCCACGATTCAAACCAACCGTGCGCGAATGCACAAGGTTCAAGGTTGTTCGGTAACCATGGTCGCTGCCGTGCGATCGCTCACCAGCGGCTCGACTTTCAGACCTTTGCGGGCGGCCCAGATGTTCTGATAGTGGAACAGCGGAATAATACCAACGTCCTCACTGACCACCTTGACCGAATCCTGAAGAATCTTGCGGCGCTTGGCTTCATCGAACTCTGCGGTGGAATCCACCAATGCCTTGTCTACCAGTGGGTTGCTGTAGTGACCCCAGTTGGACGCGCCCTGCCCTTTGCTGCTGTCGACGGTGGTGAGAATATTGGTCAGCGCATAAGCCGCTTCGCCGGTGCCGTTGCCCCAAGCAATCACGCTGATTGCCAGTTCATTTTTGTTGGCCTTACCGGCATACACCGCCCACGGCAGCACTTCGAGCTGGACCTTGACGCCGATCCGCGACCAGAACTGCGCCACTGCCTGCATAGCTTCTGGCGCCTGCGGATAGCGGTCGCCCGGCACATGCACGGTCAACTGAAAACCGTCCGGGAAGCCGGCTTGCGCCAGCAGTTCCTTGGCCTGTTTTACGTCGTAGGGGATGTTCTTTACGTCAGGGTTGTAACCAAACGTATTGGCCGGCATCCATTGATTGGCCTCGGTGACGGTGCCCTGCATGATGCGATCATCGATAGCCTGGCGGTTGATCGCCAACGACAGCGCTTTGCGCACGCGCACATCACGCAATGGGTTCTCGGCCAGCGGCTTGCCGGTGTTGTCACGAATGAATTCGTTGGGGCCTTCACGGAAGCTTGGCTGGATGATCAGCGCACGCAAGCCCTGATAGGCATAGACGTTGACGCTCGAGGTCTTGCGCAGTCGCTCGACATCAGTCGGCGAAACCTTATCGATCACGTCCACATCACCCGCCAGTAAAGCGGCGGTGCGGTTAGAGGCGTTGGCGATGAAGCGGAAATCGACCTTGTCCCACGTCGGCTTGCCACCCCAGTACGTGTCGTTGCGCTCGAAGATTGTGCGGTCCCCCGGCACATACGAGACGAAACGGTACGGCCCGGTACCGACCATGGCTTTGCCCGAGTTGTAGTCGGAGCTACTGGCGTTGGCCCCAGCATGGCGGCTGACGATGTAGATCGAATCGACGTCCGGCAACAGGTTGGCGTTGGGGGTAAGGGTCTTGATGATCAGCGTGTGATCGTCCTTGGCCGTCACCGATTTCACGGTACGTGTGGCGCCGGTGTAGGACGCCACACTGCCCGGAACACTGCGGGCGCGTTCGAATGAGAACACGAAGTCATCGGCGGTCAGCGGCGTGCCGTCCTGCCATTTGACGTCGTCGCGCAGGTCAAACTCCCACGTGGTGTCGTCGACGATTTTCCAGCTCTTGGCCAGGCCTGGCAGGGTTTTATCATCATGGCGGTTAACCAGCGATTCGAAGGCATGCAGCGCCACCGAACGGTCACCGGCGTAGTTGTTGAGTTGTGGATCGAGGGACGACACCGGGTCGGCGTAACCGATGCGCAGGGTCTGCGCCGATACACTGCCGGCCGCCAGGATCAGGGCCGAGGCTAAAAGTGAAAGAACGAGTGGTTTCATGGGTGATTCCTTGCACGCAATGGCGATGAAAATGACGAGCGTCTAGCGCTCGTTCAAACGTTATCGTTGAGGTGGCACGCACTCAGGTGGTTCGGCGAAACCTCCCTCAGCACTGGAGCTTCCTCGCGGCAGCGCGCCATGGCGTGCGGGCAGCGAGGGTGGAAATGACACCCGGCGGGCGGGTTCAGCGGACTGGGGATTTCCCCTTTGATCGCGTCATAGCGGGTACTGCGGACATCGAAGCGCGGGATCTGCGCCAGTAACGCTTGGGTGTACGGATGATTGGCACGGGCGAACAGGTCGTCGACCGAAGCGCTCTCGACCACCCGGCCGAGGTACATCACCACCACCCGGTCGCACAGGTGCTCGACCACGCCCAAGTCATGGCTGATGAACAGGTAGGTCAACCCCAACTCGTCGCGCAGGTCCATGAACAGGTTAAGGATCTGCGCCTGAATCGACACGTCCAGCGCCGCCACCGACTCATCACACACCAACAGTTCTGGTTGTACCGCCAAGGCGCGGGCAATGCCGATGCGCTGACGCTGACCGCCACTGAACTGATGCGGGTAACGCTGACGCAGTTGCGGGCTGAGACCGGCACGTTGCAACTGCGCACTGACGTAATCGTCGTAGCCTTTTTTGTCGGTCAAGCCATGCAGCAGCGCGCCTTCGCCGACGATCCGATCCACACGCAAGCGTGGATTGAGACTGGACGACGGATCTTGAAAGATCATCTGCACTTTTAACCGCACCGCCTGACGTTCGGCAGCCGTCAGTTGGTGGAGGGATTTCCCATCAACCGACGCCGTACCGGACGACACCGGCAGCAACCCGGCCACCATGCGACCCAAGGTTGATTTGCCACAGCCGGACTCGCCTACCAGACCCACCACTTCACCGCGATTGATGCGCAAATCCACACGATCAACCGCATGGGTCACCGGTTTGTGGCGCGTCAGGTGCAGACGTTGCAGCAGGTGCTGGATGGAATGTTCGTCCAGCGGTTTGCCAAAGGTCTTACTGACCTGACTCAGTTCGATGAAAGGGATCTGATCAGTACGCATCGGCGGCTCCGGGGTGAAAACAACGAACCGTCTGGCCCGGTAAAACCTCACGTGGTTCAGGGTCCTGGTCACAGACCTCCGATGCTCGCGAACAACGTTCAGCAAACGCACATCCGGCGGGCATCGACAGCAAGTCAGGGGCCATGCCAGGAATTTGCCGTAAACGCTGTCCGCGCTTATTGCGGCTCGGCAAACTGTTGATCAGCCCTTGGGTGTAAGGATGTTGTGGGCGATCAAGTACGTCGTCCACCGAACCCTGTTCGACGATGCGCCCGGCGTACATCACCGCCACGTCGTCAGCCAGGCCAGCCACCACCGACAGGTCATGAGTGATCCAGATCAACGAGGTGCCCTGCTCGCGCACCAACTTTTGCACTTCGCTGAGGATCTGCGCCTGAATGGTCACGTCCAGCGCGGTGGTCGGCTCGTCGGCAATGATCAGGTCCGGGGAGTGCAGCAGCGCGATAGCAATGGCCACCCGCTGACGCATGCCACCCGACAACTGATGCGGATAGGCGCGCAGACGTTCTTCCGGGCTGGCGATGCCCATCAAGGCCAAGGTACGACTGGCGTGTTCGCGAGCAGCGCGCTTACTGAGCGAGCGGTGAGCACGCACCGCTTCGATCATTTGCGTGTCGACGCGCAGCACTGGGTTAAGGGTCATCATCGGGTCCTGAAAAATCATCGCGATGCGATTACCTTGCAAGTCGCGCAACTAAGCAGCCGACAGTTTGGTCAGGTCACGGCCTTTGAACAGCACCTGACCCGCACTGATTCGACCGGGTGCATCTACCAGCCCCAGAATGGAAAATCCAGTTACCGATTTACCCGACCCAGATTCGCCCACCAGACCGAGAATCCGCCCCGGCTGTACACGCAGCGACACCTCACGCACCGCTGGCAGCACCCCGGCACGAGTGTAAAACGAAGTGCACAGACCGCGTACATCGAGGGTTGGCTGCTCAACCACCGGTTGCGCCAACGACACGTCAGGCAGGTTCATCGCTCCAGCCTCTGGTTCAGCACATCGCGTAAACGGTCGCCCACCAGATTGATCGCGACGATGGTGATCAGCAGCGCCAGCCCCGGAAAAAGGCTGATCCAGTACTCATTGCTCAGCATGTATTGAAAGCCGTTGGCGATCAGCAACCCCAGCGACGGCTCGGTGACCGGTACGCCGAGGCCTAGAAACGACAACGTCGCTTCGAGGGTGATGGCGCGGGCAATCTGCAACGCACCGATGACAATCAGCGGTGGCAGGCAATTAGGCAGAATGTGGCCAATGACGATGCGCAACGGACCGATGCCCTGCCCGCGCGCGGCATCGACATAGTCGCGGCGGCTTTCGGTCAACGCCTGGCCGCGAGCGGTCCTGGCGTAATAGGCCCACTCCAGCACGATCAGGGTGAGCATGACGTTGCCGACGCCCTTGCCCAGCCAGGCGAGGATCATCAGGGCCATGAGGATCACTGGAAATGACAACAGCAAGTCCACCAGACGCATCAACAGCGCGTCTACCCAGCCACCGACATAGGCCGAGACCAAACCCAGCAGCGTGCCGATCACCGCAGCGATCAACGCCGAACCGATGCCCACCCACAGACTGATCCGCAGGCCGTACATTATTGCCGAGACCAGATCACGCCCCTGCCCGTCCGTGCCCAGCCAATAGGTGTAACCGCTGTCCATGTTGACGCTGCCGGGTGGCAGACGTGCATCCAGCACGTTGAGCTGCATCAGGTCGTAGGGGTTTTGCACCACGATCCATGGAGCGAATACCGCGACCAGCACGATGATCAATAAGACCAGCAAACCGACCACCGCCGTCGGCGAACTCATGAACTCGACGGCGACCCGACGCCATGGCGACTGCGCCTGCAAGCGCACGCTGGCCATTGAGGCTTTTTCAACGGCACTCATCGGGAAGCCTCGCTGCGGACGCGGGGATCCAGCACGTAATACAAGCCGTCGACGATCAAGTTGAGCACCACAAAAATCACTACAACCACCATCAAATAGGCCACCACCACCGGACGATCCAGTGTGTTGATGCTGTCCAGAATCAGCTTCCCGGCGCCCGGCCAGGAAAAGATGCTTTCAGTCACCACCGCATAGGCAAGGGTCGAACCCAGCTCCATCGCCAATACCGTCACTAGCGGAATCATGGTGTTGCGCATGACGTGCATGCACATGACGCGCATCGGCGACAGGCCTTTGGCTCGGGCGAACTTTACGAACTCTTGCGGCAATACTTCGCGCACGCCTGCGCGGGTCAGGCGCAACACCAGCGAGATTTTGAACAGTGCCAGGTTCAGCGCGGGCAACAGCAGATGCTGTAAACCATCCAGCGTCAGCCATGACCACTGCACGCCCAGCCACTCGCGGGTGTCACCACGGCCACTGGCCGGCAACCAGCCCAACTTGATCGAGAACAGCATGATCATCATCAACGCCACCCAGAACGCCGGTAGTGAAAAACCGACGATGCTGCAGGCCATCATCAGGCGCGACAACGGGTGATCGGGATAGGTGCCGGCAAACATACCCAAGGGAACGCCAATCACCACCGCTAGAAACAGCGCGCTGAACGCCAGTTCGAAGGTCGCCGGGAGCCGCTGCAAAATCAAACGCATGGCGTCTTCGTGATAGACGAAGCTTTGCCCCAGGTTGCCGTGCACCGCGCCCTTGAGGAATATCAGGTATTGCTCCCACAGCGGCTTGTCCAGGCCCAAATGCGCAATGGCCTGCAAGCGCTCGACCTGGTTGAGGTCTTCACCGACGAGAATATCCATAGGGTTGCCAACGGCGTTCAGGCCGATAAACACCACCAGCGTCATCAGCAGAATCACCAGCAGCGACTGAATTAACCGACGCAGCCCCCAGCCGATCATTGGCGTAACTCTTCGTCGGTTGGCTGGCTGGCCACCCACTCATCGCCCAATAGTTCGGGCTCGGCATAACGTTGCATGCTCTCGAAATGCAGCTCGATGTCGTCGTTAAACAGCTGGCCAACCAACGCGTGGGCCAAACGTTTGGAGCCTTCACTGATGGCCGGGATATCGCCCGACACTGCACCGTAGCTGAGCGCGGCCGGGTAGCTGAAGCAATGGATATGGTTCAGGCCCGGGCAAGCACCCGGGGTCTTCTCTTGAAACTCGAAGCAGGTGCCCAAGTCCGGCAGCTCGGCCAACTCAGCATCGAGTTCAGCGGCCGGTGCCTCGAAACGATCACGCCATACGCGGATGCTCGAAGAGAAAGGCGCGAACTCTGGACGCTGTTGAAAGTCCGTGCGAAAACCAGTGGCGAATACTACAAAGTCGGCCTCAATCCGTGCGGTAGGCGTATGCAAGAACAACCCGCCCTGCGGATTTTCTTCCACCGACACTACTGGGCTGTTCATTAAGAAACGCGCTTTGCCTGAGTTTGAAACCCGCAGCGTACTGCCGTGGGGCGGTGGCACTTGCTGGGTATTCAGGTAGTTGCGAATGCGCCACTTCCATGCGTCCGGCAGGCGCCAGTAACCGTGGGTCATCCCAGGATTGCCGGCGCCCTTGCCTTTGTTGATGCGCGGTAATTCGGCGCGACGGATCAGCAGATCAACGCGCGTGGCCCCGGCTTCCAGCGCTGTGGCGGCGCTGTCCATCGCCGACGCCCCGCCACCGATGACCGCGACGCGCTTACCTGCAAACCAATTGTCCTGTAACCCGTCTGCGGAGTGTGCCCACAGATGATCCGGCAACTGCTTGGCGAACTCGGGCACCCAAGGGCCGCCCAGGCCGTCGCGACCGGTAGCGAGCACCACATGCCGCGCCAACACAGCAAGCGTCTGCGCAGGAGTCACGATTTCCAGCTCAATCAGGCCGTCCGCTCTGGGCACAACCCGGCTCACGCGATGCTCGTTACGCACGTCCAGGGTCAGTACCTTGCGATACCAGCGCAGGTATTCAGCCCATTGCAGACGCGGAATCTTGTCCAACGCAGCCCAGCCCTCCAAGCCGAACTGGGCTTCAAACCAGGCACGAAATGTTAAAGCGGGTAATCCCAATGCCGGCCCGGTCAGTTGTTTGGGTGAACGCAGGGTTTCCATGCGCGCAGTGGTCGCCCAAGGGCCTTCGAATCCAGCCGCTGACTGATCGAAAATCACCGCCGCGACGCCGAGGTGGCGCAACTCCGCGGCCAACGCCAGACCTGCCATGCCGCCGCCGATGATTACCACATCGAGCACCGCCGCGCCTTCGCTGATGCGCGGCTTGACCCATGGATTGGCTGGCAGGTCGAGCCAAGCCAAATCCTGGCGCAAGCGTGCTTCCAATGCCGCGAGGCCTGCGGGGGGATTTACATCGGGCATAGATCGGTACTCGCAAAGATGATCGAGAGGATAGGCTCGACCTTTGATTCAAATCACTTCAAAAAGCGTTCCAGAGTCACTTAAAATGAATTCTTAGAGGCTATGAATGTTTAAACCGAATACTAAAAGGCGCTTTTTATTCTCGCAACACCTAAAAATGAATATTGATATTCTTTAAATGAATAATGAATATTAAAAGGCCATTATGCCGCATCCGCCGACGTCAGCGTCATTGGGCATAAATGCTCTGCAACAAAGCGTCGTGCGCACTGGCTTCATGCATAACCATCTCTGGCAGCAGCAATGTTGCCGAGGTGGCGATCTCATCGATCAGTGCGCGGGCTACGTCGGACAACGGACTGGCAAACGCGGAGATCAACCCGAAGAAAAATGGGATGTTGCAGGCAATCGGTTTGACCACCACACCTTCCAGGGGAACACCCATTGCAGTAAAAGGATCGACCAATGCGACCCCCAGCCCGACCCTGGCCATCTGCATCGCAATTAGCGAGGTGTTGGTGTCGAGCATGCGCGGCGGATCGCCCCCGGCGTCATGAAACGCTTTGTCGATGCGCCGACGAAATCGATACGGGTTGGCCATGGTGATCAACGTCTGTTGCACCAGCACTTCCATGGATAGCACGTCGTGGGAAGCCAGCTCAGAGGTGGCCGGCAACACTGCCACGCAAGGTGCCTCGCCGATCCAGTGAATATCCAGCCCGCGATGCTCCAACGGCAGGCTGACTGCACCGAGGTCCATGGTTTTCGACAGCACCGCCTGCACCACATTTTCCGGCGACATGCTCTGCAACTGGATCTGCTGCGGGCGCAAATGGTCAGGCAGTCGTGACAACGCCATGGGCAATAGCCCAGCTGCCAACGCAGAGATCGCCACCAATTTGATCTGATGGTTCTCCTCCTGCGCAATGTGCTGCGCGCGCTGGCGAATGTTGCGAATACCCAGCAGTGCACTTTCAACTTCGCCGTACATCATGAACGCTTTGTGAGTGGGCGTGACCTTCGGCCCACTGCGCTCGAACAAGGCAAAGCCCAACTCTTGCTCAAGTTCTTGAATGGCCCGGGTGACCGACGGCTGGGAACGTCCGAGCATCTTTCCCGCTGCCGTGACACTTCCCGCTGACATCACAGCCGCAAACGCTTCCAGCTGACGCAAATCCATAAGCACGCCTAAACAGATACAGAGACTGAGGGGAGCGCCTAGCGCAAGACTCCCAGGTTCGAAGCGCAAAAGTCTACACGCTGTTCAGGCATATATCGCTGCGGTGCTGTCCTTTGACCGGATAAACCCTGTTTCTCCATGTCCGGGGACAGCAGCATTTGCTGCACGAAAGCGAAGCGTCATGCCGAGACTTGTGAGACCTATATCGAGAGATCAGGGGTTGCGATCAGTCAGGAAGACTGCAGTGCGGCAATCGTAGGCAAGCCTGGCTCTGGACAGTGGCGAGCAATTGATCGAACTCAGTTATGGCTACCTGGCGACGCCGTGGCTGATTCTCCGACCAGAGATGCAGTACATCATCGGGCTCAGCGCGTTTTCGGGGAAGGATATCGACAATTCACTGGTATTGGCTTGCAGGTCAAGGCCACGTTCTGACGTTCAATCTCACGCCTGCTGACAGGCGTGAGATTCAATCAGGATCGGATGGTACTACGCAGTCGTGTTAACCACGTTGCCTGACGATGGGGCGCCTTTCATGTCTTTCGCCAGGGCCTGCAAGAACGCGCTGAGGGTCGAGCTGCTGTCGCTGCTGCTGGTAGTGGTGCTGCTGGTGGTCGTGCTGCTGCCACCCAATGCAGTCATGAGGTTTTGAAAGCTTTGCTGCAACTGGGTGGTGGCCGAGTCGGAACTGTCGGTCGTTGCGCTGGTGGACGTCGAGCTTCCCGAGGACGCGAGGCTTTGTATCAGGCTCTGCAGATCGGTCCCGATGCTTTTACCGCCAGCCGTTGCACTGCCCGAAACCGACGCCGTGCCTGATGAATCCGTTGTTGCATCGCTGCTGCTGCCGGAACTCTGGGAGTGCAACGCCGCCATCAGACTTTGAATAAACGCCGCCATGGCTTGCGCCGGATCTTGTGACGACGAGCTCGATGAGTCCGAACTGCCGGAGGAATCGCTGGAAGACGAACCCGTCACACCGATTTGCGACAGCGCTTCGGTGATCGCACCCAACAAACCACCACCGTTGGACGACCCGCCCGATTCGCCGTCGCCGACACTAGAGCTGCTGGAAGAACTACTGCTCTGGGTACTGCTGGTGGAGATTTGAGAGAGCTGAGAAATTAAATAGTTGCTGCTTGAGACACTGCTAATGGTCACGTTGTTCTCCCCGACGATTTTTAATAACTGGCTTCAACCACCAGCCAAACTGCACGTAATTTTTTTATTATTCCCACATACGCCCAAAGATCTGTCAAGCACTATCAAAAGAGTTTTGAAACAACTTTGATAAACATTGAAACAATCAAGATACAAAGCCGTACAGCTATTAATGACTCATTAAGCACTTATATATTAAATATCGTTCGCCCCCCGCTGTTTGTGTTCTGCCACTGCAAATGTACAAGCCCTATCGAGGCGGCATAGTCACGCCCACCGGGACGAGGTTTTCAGTTGGCTACTGGCTAAACGTGCCAGGGTGGCTGAGCGAATATCCCAACACCGGAAACAGCGCCAGCGCAGCCGTTACGGCGACGACCACTGTTGCCATCGTCACGCCCAAATGATCACCGGTGTAGCCATACAAGATGGGCGCTAACGCACCTGAGCCTATCGTACCGGTATAAAAGACCGAAAAAGCTTTCTCCAGCTTTCTTGAGTCGACAACCTCGGTAACGGATCCATACAGTACCGAAGAAGTCCCATTAAGCACCGCACCCAGTAGTGGAAGTATCAGCAAGCCAATAGTGAGTGGCGCTGAAATCACGACGCCTATCAGCAACGCAGTCGCCAGTTCGGTAACGATAATGGTCTTTATGGTCCCGATATAATCGGACAACCATCCACAGAAAAATTTACCTATGGCTCCGCCGATGAAAACCAGGGTCAGGCCAATACCTGTCTGAGCCAAAGAGCCGCCATTTTCTTTGATGATGAACGGCAGGAACATCAGAAAGCCCATTCGGACTGCGCTGTCCAAAATAGCGGTACACAACAATGCATAAAATGCCCCAGGGTTGGCCTGGACGACCGTCTTGCTGGAAGCGCGACTCCCGGTATTGAGCTGAACATCGCCTTTAACAGACGCATTCCTGAGCAGAGACCAAAGAAGCAGCGCTGCGAGTACCCCGATGGCGGCAAACAGAGTGACGGTGTTGCGATAGGAGGTATAGGTCAACAGGAACGCGGCGGACGCAGGTAAAATCGACTTCCCGACATCGCCAGAAAAGTTATAGGTACTCAGCGGCTTTTTTGCATTTCTACCGTAGGCCCTGGACACCATCGCCGACGCGATGGGGTGTTGAGCACTGGCCCCAACGCCAGAAATGATCAATGCCAATCCGAGCGCTGTGGCGCTTCCTGCCAACCCTGCTGCTAGCCAGCCGATACCCGTCACTACCGTTGCGATGACCAACAGATATTCAGGTTTTATCCTGATTGCAAGTGATGAAGCGGGAATTTGCAAGGTCGCCAGCGTCAGTGCATAGGCGCTCCTGAGCAGGCTAAGCCAGACATAGCTCAGCATGAACATCTCTTGCCAGACCGGCAGGAAGACATATACAAGATCGCTCAGGCCGTCATGCGTTGCATGGGCCACGCACGCCGCAACAAGCGTTTTTCTGCGCGGTGCTTCGTTGGTATCTGCGACATTGTCTGAAAGTGTGGAGAACGTCATATTATCTGCCGGTAGTAGCGTTGATCTGATGAACAGCCTCATTTTGGCGCGCAGTTCCGGTAGGGTGGTAATGAAAGGAATTTGTGCCCCATGAGTTTGTTTTGGAGACAGGGTTATGCAATTGAGACGATTCCCGTCAGTGACTTCACTAAGAGGCTTTGAAGCCTGCGCTCGGTATCTGAACTTCTCACAGGCGGCGGCTGAGCTGCACATCACCCAAAGCGCAATAAGTCATCAGATAAAACAGCTGGAAGATTTGCTCGGTGTGGAGCTTTTCAACAGAAGCGCGGGAGCAATGAAACTTACCCAAAATGGCGCTGAGCTATTGCCGGTTGTTCGGGTGTTTTTCAAGGACATGATTAGCGTTGTCGATCGGTTTGAACGGGGCGAGCGTCGAGAGTCAGTACTGGAAGTTTTCGTGCATGACTCGTTCGCTACCACTTGGTTGATTCCCCGTTTGCCGGGATTTTATGCGTTATGGCCAGAGATCAAAATCAAGCTCAATACCGAAGACTTTTCAAGATTCGACAATGCCAACGTTCAGGTCGCAATCAGGCTTGAAACGCGAGGTTGCGCTTGGTCAGGCCTGTTCTCGGAGTTCATTTTGGCGGAGCGACTTTTTCCGGTTTGCAGTCCAGTGCTGGTTGAGGCTCTGGGCATCCCTGTCACTGTGGATGATATTTTGAGATACCCGCTCATCTTGCGATCTCGAACCACACTGAGCGGGCAACGGGTGTCTACGCCGACCTGGGAGTATTGGCTCGATAAACACGGTGTGCGTTGCGAGTCGCTGAAGGGCGCGTTGACCGTGCCTTATACCAGTATGGCGGTGCATGCGGCTATTCGCGGATTGGGGGTTGCGATGGCCCGAACATCCCACATCTCGGACGAGCTAAAGACCGGTGAACTGCAAAAGCTGTTTGCAGAAGAAATGGACACCGATACCGGGTATTACTTTTTATGCTCGCCAGGAAAAGAGAAGACCGCAGACATTCAGGCGTTCATGAACTGGGTGAAAGCGCAGGCAACCCTTTAATGCGCCCAACGACGATGAAGCGCCCTGGCCAGCGCATCCAGCATGAAACCCAGTACACCGATCAACAGCACCATGGCCATCAATTCTGAATAAGCGAGCCGGTCGCGGGTGTTCAGGATGAAGTACCCGAGCCCTTCACTGACACCGAGCATTTCACAGGGCACCAGGACGATCCAAAGAATGCCAATCGACAACCGGACACCGGTCAACACGTGTCCCAGAACGCCGGGGATAACTACCCTGCTCAACGTTTCCCAACGGCTGGCACTCAAGCTGCGACTCAGTTGCAGCCAGCGCGGGTCCAACTGACGAACACCCGCCACGGTGTTGAGCAAAATAGGCCACACCGCCGCGAAGGTCA
>NZ_JAMFRV010000020.1 GCF_026224925.1 Pseudomonas sp.
CCTGGGGCATTGCGACAGTGAGGGGGCAGGTGGTTTACACGGGCTGGAATCGGAAGGCGAGGATATTCGCGTATCGGTATGGGCATTTGACGATGCCTTGAAAGCCATAAGCGATGGACGAATTTTTAATGCTGCTACCCTTATTGCTTTGCAATGGTTGGCATTGAATCGGACTGAGATCAGGGGGCAATGGTCGTGAGACTTTCGCGCGAGCGCTACCGTGTTGACCTTGTCGGGCTGCAAGCAGCCTGCGAGGCTAACTATGCGCGCTTAATGCGTTTGCTCCCGGACATGCGCAACCAACAACGCTCACGTCGAGTTGCCGTCACCCTAGGCGATCAAATGCTCGGTGTGTTGGCGGTTGAAGTCCTGCTCGATTGTCCTTACACCACCACCTTGCTAGTGCGCCAGGAACACAGCCTGCCGTGGTTGCCGGTGCCCAAACTCGAAGTGCAGGTGTACCACGATGCCCGCATGGCCGAAGTCATTGGCGCCGAACATGCGCGCCGCTTCCGTGGCATCTACCCCTACCCGAACGCCGACATGCACCAGCCGGACGAAAAAGCCCAGCTCAATTTGTTCTTGGGCGAATGGCTGAGTCATTGCCTCGCGTGCGGGCATGAGTTTGAAGTGGTGCGCTAAGCGCGGCATCACTCACACCTGCTGTCATTTCGTAGAATGTGACGCGGGTCTTGCGGATGGGCTTACTCTCACGGCTGCCACACCGCATAATCGTCTGCAAATAGCTCAAGGAGACGGCCTTGCCGAGCGCCCCTATGTCTACCGCCAATTCTTCAGTCCTGCTGGTTCAGCTGTCTGACAGTCATTTGTTCGCGGGTGCCAGCAGTAAGTTGCTGGGCATGAATACCCGTGACAGCCTGAATGCGGTGATTGAGCGGGTCTTGGCCGAGCAGCCCACTATTGATTTCCTGATTGCCACTGGGGATTTATCTCAGGACGGCAGCGTTGAGTCCTATGAAGCGTTTCGTCTGGCCAGCGCGCAGATTTCTGCACCCGCGCGCTGGATCCCCGGTAATCATGATGAACTGTCGGAGATGCTTGAGGCTGCGAAGCGCAGCGAGTTTCTGGAGTCCATCGCCGATGTGGGGGGGTGGCGCGTCACGATGTTGGACTCATCGGTGCCCGGTTCGGTGCCCGGCTACTTGCAGGACGCGCAGTTGCAGATGTTGGCCCGCTCATTGAGCGAAGCGCCGGAGCGTCATCACTTGGTCTGTTTACACCACAATCCGGTACCCATCGGTTGCGCCTGGATGGACCCGATTGGCTTGCGCAATCCTGACGCGTTGTTTGCGGTACTGGATAGATTCCCGCAAGTGCGCGCGGTGCTGTGGGGCCATGTTCACCAGGAGTACGATCAGATGCGCGATAACGTGCGGCTGCTGGCGTCGCCTTCAACCTGCATTCAGTTCACACCGGGCAGCGTTGAATTCAAGGTCGACACTACAGCGCCGGGCTATCGCTGGCTGCGTCTTCAGGCCGACGGTCAGATTGAGACGGGCGTCTCGCGAGTCGTCGGCCTGGACTTTGAAGTGGACTATGGCGGTGAAGGCTACTGAACGACATGTCTCGTTTTTAAAGGGAAATATCCGAAGGTGAGTTATCCGGCGTTACTCCCTGTAAACTCCGCGTCATTGTTGTGATCGAGAGCGTCCAGGAGCGGGTATGACCGGCGAACCATCCACACTATTGTATATCCATGGTTTGAACAGCTCGCCGCTGTCGAACAAGGCCAGCCAGTTATCGGCGCTGATGCAATCGTTAGGTCTTGGCGCACAGTTGCGCATTCCGGCGCTGCATCATCATCCGCGCCAGGCTATTGCTCAGCTTGAGGCCGCGATTGCCGAGTTGGGTCGGCCATTGCTGGTCGGCAGCTCCCTCGGCGGCTACTATGCCACCTACTTGGCTGAGCGCCACGGCCTCAAGGCTTTATTGATTAACCCGGTAGTCAATCCGCATCGATTGTTCGACGGGTTTCTCGGCACTCAGCAAAATATGTACAGCGGCGAAAGCTGGGAGTTGACCCACGACCATGTCGCGGCCTTGGCTGAGCTGGAAGTGCAGCCTCCGCAGGATCCGCAGCGTTTCCAGGTGTGGTTGCAAACCGGGGACGAAACCCTCGACTATCGCAGCGCCCAGACCTTTTACCGAGCCTGTGCCTTGCGCGTTCAGGCAGGTGGCGATCACAGCTTTCAAGGTTTTGCTGAGCAAATGCCGGTAGTGCTGACAATCGCGGGTTTTGCATCAGAACTAATTGACGAACACCTGTAGGCGCTGCCGAAGTCTGCGATAAGGTCGGAATGACCTTCAATCGACGGCTGCTACTCAGCCGATCGCAGCCTGCGGCAGCTTCTACAGAGAAACTCCGAATTTTAACGAATCACTGACGACGAGACCCCATGGCCAATCCCAGCGCTAGCTCTTATAACGCAGACGCCATCGAAGTCCTCTCGGGCCTCGACCCGGTTCGCAAACGCCCGGGCATGTACACCGACACCACGCGGCCGAACCACCTCGCCCAGGAAGTCATCGACAACAGCGTCGATGAAGCCCTTGCCGGGCACGCCAAATCGGTGCAGGTCATCCTTCATGCGGACAACTCGCTGGAGGTATCCGATGACGGTCGCGGCATGCCGGTGGACATTCACCCGGAAGAAGGCGTGTCCGGTGTCGAGCTGATCCTCACCAAGCTGCACGCGGGTGGCAAATTCTCGAACAAGAACTACCAGTTTTCCGGCGGCCTGCACGGCGTCGGCATATCCGTGGTGAACGCGCTCTCGAACCAGGTTCGGGTGCGGGTTAAACGCGATGGCAACGAATACGAAATGACCTTCGCCGATGGCTACAAGGCCAGCGAACTCGCGGTTATTGGCACCGTCGGCAAGCGCAATACCGGGACCAGCGTGTACTTCGCGCCGGACCCTAAATATTTCGACACCCCGAAATTTTCCGTCAGCCGTCTCAAGCATGTCCTCAAGGCCAAGGCTGTTCTGTGTCCGGGGCTGCTGGTCAGCTTTGAAGACAAAGCCACTGGCGAGAAAATCGAGTGGCATTACGAAGACGGTCTGCGCTCCTACCTGGAAGATGCGGTCAGCGACTTCCTGCGTCTGCCCGACGTGCCGTTCTGCGGCAGTTTTGCCGGTAATAAAGAAGCCATCGACTGGGCGCTGCTGTGGTTGCCCGAGGGTGGCGACAGCGTTCAGGAAAGCTACGTCAACCTGATCCCGACTCAGCAGGGCGGTACCCACGTCAACGGTTTGCGCCAAGGTTTGCTGGACGCAATGCGTGAGTTTTGCGAATTCCGCAGCCTGCTGCCGCGTGGCGTCAAGCTGGCGCCGGAAGACGTGTGGGAGCGGATCGCCTTCGTCCTCTCGATGAAGATGCAAGAGCCGCAATTCTCCGGTCAGACCAAAGAACGGCTGTCTTCCCGTGAGGCGGCAGCTTTTGTGTCTGGCGTGGTTAAAGATGCCTTCAGCCTGTGGCTCAATGCTAACTCCGAGCTGGGCATGCAACTGGCCGAACTGGCGATCAACAACGCCGGTCGTCGCCTGAAGGCCAGTAAGAAGGTCGAGCGTAAGCGTGTCACCCAAGGCCCGGCGTTGCCCGGCAAGTTGGCTGACTGCGCCGGGCAAGACCCAATGCGCTCCGAGCTATTCCTGGTGGAAGGTGATTCTGCGGGCGGGTCGGCCAAGCAGGCACGGGATAAAGAGTTCCAGGCGATTCTGCCGTTGCGCGGCAAGATTTTGAATACCTGGGAAGTGGACGGTGGTGAAGTGCTGGCCAGTCAGGAAGTGCACAACATCGCCGTCGCTATTGGTGTCGATCCCGGCGCAGCGGACATCAGCCAGTTGCGTTACGGCAAAATCTGCATCCTCGCCGACGCCGACTCCGACGGCCTGCACATCGCTACGTTGCTCTGTGCGTTATTCGTCCAGCATTTCCGTCCGCTGGTGGATGCGGGTCACGTGTACGTGGCGATGCCGCCGTTGTATCGGATCGACCTCGGCAAAGAAATTTACTACGCGCTGGACGAGGCAGAGCGAGACGGCATTCTTGATCGTCTGGTGGCCGAGAAGAAACGCGGCAAACCCCAGGTCACTCGATTCAAAGGTCTGGGCGAAATGAACCCGCCGCAACTGCGCGAAACCACCATGGACCCGAACACTCGGCGTCTGGTCCAGCTCACGTTGGATGATTACGCGGCGACCTCGGAAATGATGGACATGCTGCTGGCGAAGAAACGCGCTGGCGATCGCAAGACTTGGCTCGAATCCAAAGGCAACCTGGCCGAGGTTCTGACTTGATGCGACGTTGGTTAGCTGCATTATTGCTGATTGCGTCTCCGGCATTTGCAGAACCGCTTCCCCAACTGAAAATGCTGGCCGAGCATGCTGTCGATGGCATGGTTGGCGGTAACCTTTCCGGCTTGGCCTCGTGCAACGGTGAGTTATGGACCGTTTCGGACCGCGACGACGCGTTGCTCTACCGCCTCGACACCTCCGCACCGGTATGGAAAGCCGAAGGACAAGCGATTCAAGTACCTCCGGTGCCAGACAGTGGATTGCCGTTTACCCTGGTGTCCATGGCCAAAGCCGCAGCACTGGCGCGCGGTGGCAGCCTGGACTTCGAAGGCGTGACCTGCGACGCCGCAGGTAATCGCTATCTAGTCAGCGAGGGCTTTGCAGCGGTGCTGCAAGTGCCGGTAACGGGTGCACCAAACTGGCTTCCACTACCCAAGAGTGTGGTGCAGCAAGCGCAGGCCAGCGGTTTGCTGCATAACTTCAATGCGATCTTCGAAGGCATTGCTATCAACCCTGCCGGTGATCAGTTATGGCTGGCGGCTGAGCGTGAAAAGCGCGGATTGCTGTTGGTGCAGCGTGAGCAGGGTGCCTGGGGCTGCAAAGGGAGTTGCGTAATTCTCAGTGAGGACGGCAAAGAAACGATGCCCGCGCAAATGGGCGCCCGTAAGGTGTCGAAAGATTTTTCTGATATTTCACTGTTTGAAGGCAAGTTGTTCACCCTCGAACGTGCGGCTTACCAAATCTGCCGCCGCGATCTGACCACCGGGGCGGTCGAGCGTTGCTGGTCATTCGCCGATGACGCCTTGGTACCCGCGAAGCGTTATGCGCAAAAATATGGTTTGGCTGAAGCGCTGGTCATTGACGCCGATGGCGCGTGGATTGGCGTCGACAACAATTTTGGTGCGCGAGCCGACGGTGAGAAACGGCCGATTGTCTGGCGTTTCGCAGCCCCCAAAGACGGCTGGAGCGCCAAGCCTTGAGCCAGGCACTGCCTGGAAAGCGCGCCGGACGGGTGCTGATGATCCTGGCATGGTGCGCCGGTCTGTTTTTGGCAACCCGTTATTTTGGCGTATGGGAGCACCGTCAGGAAAATCCCAACGCAGCCGTAACGTCGCAACATGTCGGCGGTTATATTCAGGTTCTACTGCAAGGCAACGCGCAGGGGCACTTCGTCGGTAACGCGCAAATCAACGGCAAAACCGTGGAGTTTCTGCTTGATACCGGTGCGACCGACGTTGCGATCCCTGCCGATGTCGCGGACACCCTGCACTTGAAACGTGGCATGCCGGTCACCACCAGCACCGCCAATGGCATGGCCCAAGGCTTCCGGACTTCCCTGGAGCGCTTGCAGATTGGCGACATCGTCCTGCATGACGTCCGTGCCATGGTCTTGCCGGGCCTGGATGGCGAACAGATACTGCTGGGCATGAGCGCAATGAAGCAACTCGAATTTACCCAGCGCGGCGGCACCATGCTGCTGCGCCAGACCACACAATGATGAGGCTTGCATGAGCGATTCCCTTGACCTCAGCCTGGATGGCGTAGAACGCCGATCACTGGCTGACTTCACAGAACAGGCCTACCTCAACTACTCCATGTACGTGATCATGGACCGCGCCTTGCCGCATATCGGCGACGGCCTGAAGCCTGTACAGCGGCGCATTATCTACGCCATGAGTGAGTTGGGCCTTGATGCCGACTCCAAGCACAAGAAGTCGGCGCGTACCGTCGGCGACGTACTCGGTAAATTTCACCCCCACGGTGACTCTGCGTGCTACGAAGCCATGGTGCTGATGGCGCAACCGTTCAGTTATCGCTACACGCTGGTAGACGGCCAAGGTAACTGGGGTGCGCCGGACGATCCGAAATCATTCGCCGCCATGCGTTACACCGAAGCACGGTTGTCGCGGTACTCCGAAGTGCTGCTCAGCGAACTCGGCCAGGGCACGGCGGATTGGGTGCCAAACTTCGATGGCACTCTTGATGAGCCTGCTGTGTTACCCGCACGTTTGCCGAATATCCTGCTCAACGGCACTACGGGTATTGCTGTCGGCATGGCCACCGATGTGCCGCCGCATAACTTGCGCGAAGTAGCGTCGGCATGTGTGCATTTGCTCGATGATCCGAAAGCGACCATTGAGGAGCTGTGCGTACACATCAAAGGGCCGGATTATCCGACTGAAGCCGAAATCATTACACCAAGCTCCGATTTGCTGAAGATGTACGAAACCGGCAAGGGCTCGGTGCGCATGCGGGCGGTGTACCGCATCGAAGACGGCGACATCGTGGTGACCGCGTTGCCGCATCAAGTGTCCGGCGCCAAGGTGCTGGAACAGATCGCAGCACAAATGCAGGCCAAAAAGCTGCCGATGGTTGCCGACTTGCGTGACGAGTCTGATCACGAGCACCCGTGCCGTATCGTGATCATTCCACGCTCCAATCGGGTCGAACTTGATGAGCTGATGCAGCATTTGTTTGCCACCACGGAGCTTGAGTCCAGCTACCGGGTCAACGTCAATATTATCGGTCTGGACGGCAAGCCCCAGCTCAAGAACCTCAAAGCGTTGCTCAGCGAATGGTTGGTGTTCCGCATCGGCACGGTTCGTCGTCGTCTGCAGTTCCGTCTGGATAAGGTCGAGCGTCGCTTGCACCTCTTGGACGGTTTGCTAACCGCGTACTTGAACCTGGATGAAGTGATTCACATCATCCGTACCGCTGAGCACCCGAAAGCTGAATTGATTGCTCGTTTCGATCTGTCTGAAATTCAGGCTGACTACATCCTCGACACCCGCTTGCGTCAGCTGGCTCGCCTGGAAGAAATGAAACTGCGCGCTGAGCAAGACGAGCTGCGCAAAGAGCAGGCGCGTCTGCAAACCTTGTTGGGCAGCGAAACCAAGTTGCGCAAACTGGTCCGCAGCGAGCTGATTGCTGATGCCGAAACCTACGGCGATGATCGCCGTTCACCCATCGTTTCCCGGACTGAAGCCAAAGCGTTGTCGGAAAATGAGCTGATGCCAACCGAGCCGGTAACGGTTGTGCTGTCGGAAAAAGGCTGGGTACGTTGCGCCAAAGGTCATGATATCGACGCAACGGGGCTTTCTTATAAAGCTGGGGATGGTTTCAAAACCTCCGCGGCGGGGCGCTCTAACCAGTTTGCAGTGTTTATTGACTCCACCGGGCGTAGCTATTCACTGGCGGCCCACACGTTACCTTCCGCACGTGGCCAAGGCGAACCGTTGACGGGCAAGTTACAGCCGCCACCGGGTGCGACCTTTGAATGTGTGTTGATGCCGGACGACGATGCCCTGTACGTGATCGCCTCTGACGCCGGTTATGGTTTCGTGGTCAAAGGCGACGATCTGCAGGCCAAGAACAAAGCGGGCAAAGCACTGCTCAGCTTGCCCAATGGCGCCAAGGTGATTCTTCCTCGTCCGGTCACCGACCGTGAGCAAAACTGGCTCGCCGCGGTAACGACTGAGGGGCGTTTGCTGATCTTCAAAGTCAGCGATTTGCCGCAACTGGGCAAGGGCAAGGGCAACAAAATTATTGGTATCCCCGGTGAGCGCGTTGCCAGTCGCGAAGAGTATGTGACTGATCTCGCAGTGATCCCTGAGGGTGCAACGTTGGTGTTGCAAGCGGGTAAACGCACACTGTCGCTCAAAGCAGATGATCTGGAACATTACAAAGGTGAGCGCGGCCGACGCGGTAACAAGCTTCCCCGCGGCTTCCAACGTGTAGATGCGTTACTGGTCGAAAACGCGTCATAAAGGCCATTTTTGGCGTCTGGTCTTCGTTTTGACACGAAGATCGACGCATAATCGCTGGAGTCACAGGCAATATTCACGGATGATATGGGGTCTTGGTTCACCAGCGTGGCTGAGTGCCTCCATGTTCAATGTGAGTATTTTTTACACTGTGATCCGCCGTGTGGCGGCTATCTGGACGGGATGATGAATTTTTTGCGCCTTCCTTTTGTATTTTTAATGACCACTGTTTTGGGTCTGGTGGGGTGTGCCGTCAAGCAACCTACTGCTCTTTATCAACTTGACGCCGGTCAGCCGGGGCAACCTAAACAAAGTGCTGGTCTGGCCGTTTTATTGGGGCCAGTTTCAGTGGCGGATTATCTGCAGCGTGAAACCCTGTTGCAGCGTCAGCCAGACGGCAGCTTGACCGCATCGGCCGACGGTCGTTGGGCTGGCAGCCTGTCTTCAGACATTGATCAACTGTTGTTACGTCAACTGGCCTGGAGGCTGGACAGTCAGCGCGTGGTGCTGGCCCCGGCCACCACCAATTTTACCCCCGACGTGCAGGTGCTGCTGTCCATTACCCGGCTCGATTCGGGCGTGAACCAGCCAGCGATCCTGGATGCCCAATGGCGCTTGCTTGATCGCAAAGGCCAGGTTCGTGACAGCAAACTGGTGCACATGGAGGAGCCGCATTTGGGTAGCTCAGCAGCCCAGGTGAAGGCACAAGGTGTGTTGTTGCAGCGTTTGGCGGACCAGTTAGCCGTCGCGGTCAAGCCTCTGGCTAACCAGCCGGCAGATGAACCGAAGAAAGTAGCGCCCGCTCAGGTGCGCAACACTAAGGACCAAGACAAGCCAAAAATGCCCATGGCCTCGCCGATCAGAACCGACATGGAGATATTCCGCTTCTAATCAGGTGGAGTATTGCCCCACAAAAAGCCCGCAGTGATGTGGGCTTTTTTGTGGGTGGCTGTCCGGTTCTGAATCCCTATGGGAGCGAATTCATTCGCGAAGGGAACACCGTGGTTTACCTGATATACCGCGGTGCTGCTTTCCCGAATGAATTCGCTCCCACAGGGTCGCGGTATAATTGCCGGCTTGCGCTTTAAACCTTGCCGTGGCTTTCGTGCATGCGTGATAGCTGGCGTTCGAGCATTGATGGGTACGGTTCCATCAAGCGCTCAACGCAGCACGCGCCTTCTGGGCTGGCGATAGGGCGGATGCGGGCGCGTTGGCGGATCAGCGGGTCGTCGTTGATCTTGCGCTCTACCAGCAGCAGATTACGGCTATGTTGCGACAAGGCCAGTGCGCTTTGCGCGGTATCGGTCAGCAGCAAGTCGATCTGGCTGAGGCCGGACAACCCTTTGCCCAGCGTCAGGCCCAATTGCAATTGCAGGGTGATGCCGCTGTCAGCCACTTCTATTTGCAGTGCGTGACTCAGGGCACGCAGCAACTCGCCGCAGCAAATGGCGTTGGTCAGGTAGTCGTCACCGCTTTCCTGGCTGTGAAACAACATCAACGTGCTGCCGTCATTCAGCGTGTGCAGTTCGCTCTCATAGAGTGACGCCGCCTGATCGATACAGTCGCGGTAGCGTTGTAGCAAGTCAGTCAGGCGGGCGCGGGGCAAGCGACGCAATTGATCCTGGGAGCCGAGTTGCACCGCCAACACGGCGCTGCTCTGTGGCAACGCCGGTGCAGCGGGTGCTTTCACGATGGGTCGGATCACCGGCGCTGGCGTGGAGTGGTCGCGCAGATCCGCGAACGGGTCTTCTTCGTCCTCTTCATCTTCTTCAGCGACGACGCGCCGTTTTGCAGTCATTGGCACGCGAGGTTTTGGCGACTCATCAAAGTCGGTGTCGTGCAGGTCATCACCCGCAAACATCGGTTCAGTGTTGTCGTCCGCGTCCAGGTACGGATCGTCACCTTCGTCTTCATGGTGCTCGGGCTCGGGGAGCGGCACGGGCTCCGGCGGCTCTGGCGCAAAGGCGGCATGCAACTCCCGAGCGAGGTCACCAATTTCATCCTGGCGGTCGGTGGCCGGCGTATGTTCGTCGATATCCCGAAGCCACACGCGCAACTGCAGCAGCGGCGTCGAAATATAACGGCCAAGACGTAAGCTCAATGCCAATGACAATGCCAGCAGAATCCCGCTGAGGATGCCCATGCTTTGCAAGCTGATGGTCATTGGTTGCTGAAATTGGGTCATGTCCAGGCTGATACGCAAGTGCCCGGCCATTACATCCTGAAAGGTGATCTTGATTTCATACAAGCCTTCGGCTTCACCCAACAAGCCGTTTTTCGGGCGTCGTCCGGCTTCGGCGAGGATCCGGTTGTCCACGCTGTAGATGGCGGCATGAGCCACCAGCGGGTTTTTCACCAGATTGCCCAGCAGCACGTTCAGGCTAAGGATGTCGTTGGACACCAGCAGCTCAGTGGCGGAGGTGGCTGTCTGCGTCGTCAGGGCCTGGCCTAGCGCGTCCGCCTGTTCGTGCATGGCCTGCTTGAATTGCAGGCCCATGACACCGGCGTAGATCAGCAGCGCCACGGCGACGAGGATCACGTTATGGCTGGCTATACGCAAAGCAAGCGGTACACGGCGATGGCGCAATGCCCGAAAGATCAGCAGGAAGAAGTTATCGGTTTTAACTGGCTTGGGCCGGTTCACTGAGCACGGCTCTTTTGGTGAAGTTGCCGCGCAGTATAACGACCGACCCATGTGCGGCAAAGCGCTCGCTGTGCCCGATGGTCACTGAAAGTGGTTAGAATGCGGTTTTTTTCCACTGCGGGGGTGCGCCTTGCACGAAATCGTCCTGATAAACATTACCGGTGAAGACCGTCCGGGTCTCACCGCTGCCATTACTGGGGTACTCGCCCAGGGCGGCGTGAACATTCTTGATATTGGTCAGGCGGTGATTCACGACACCTTGTCTTTTGGCATCCTGGTTGAGATTCCCGGGACCGAGCAAGGTTCGTCGGTACTCAAAGATATTTTATTTACAGCCTACAAGCTCGATCAGCAAGTGCGCTTCACGCCTGTGTCTGAAGAGGATTATCAGCAGTGGGTCGAGGGCCAAGGTAAAGCGCGGCACATCGTGACGTTGTTGACCCGCAAAGTAACGGCCGAGCAATTGCAGCGCGTCAGCTCTATCACGGCCAAGTACGGCCTGAATATTGATCAAATTGATCGACTCTCTGGGCGCATGCCGCTGGACACGCCGGCTGACAAAGGCAAAGGCTGCATCGAGTTCTCGGTGCGCGGTGAGCCGGCTGATCCGAAGGCGATGCAGGCTGAATTCCTCAGCGTGGCGCAAGAACTCAACGTTGATATCGCGTTCCAGCAGGATTCATTATTCCGGCGTAACCGACGTCTGGCTGTGTTTGACATGGACTCGACGCTGATCGAGGCCGAAGTCATCGATGAGTTGGCCAAGGCGGCAGGCATCGGTGAATTGGTTTCTGAAATCACTGAGCGAGCCATGCGCGGCGAGTTGGATTTTCGTGCCAGTTTCAAAGAGCGCCTGGCCTTGCTCAAGGGGCTGGACGTCAGCGTGCTCGACGAAATAGGTGCCTCGTTACGCCTGACCGAAGGCGCCGAAACGCTGTTCGCAGAACTCAAACGTTTGGGTTACAAAACCGCAATCCTGTCGGGTGGTTTCACCTATTTCGCCAAGCAACTGCAAGCCAAGCTCGGCATCGACTATGTCTTTGCCAATGAATTGGAAGTCATTGATGGCAAAGTCACCGGTGTGGCCATCGAGCCCATTGTCGATGCTCAGCGCAAGGCAGATTTGCTGCGTGAGTTGGCACACAAAGAAGGTTTGAGCCTGGAGCAGACGATTGCCGTCGGTGATGGCGCCAACGATCTGCCGATGCTTGCAATCGCCGGCCTTGGCGTGGCATTCAGGGCCAAACCGCTGGTTAAGCAATCCGCTAAACAGGCGATTTCGACGCTGGGGCTGGATGGGATTCTGTACTTGCTCGGCTTCCGTGATCGCGACGGACGCGGCTGATAGTACTGCGACGCTGGTGTGCAACAAGCCTATAGGAGGGGCGTGGCGTTCGCTGTTACAGCAACGTCCACAACGAATCGAATTCTTCGTCGTGCCCTGTCCCGGTAGTGTCCGGTTTATGCGGCGCTTCAATCGTTTTGTATTCAAACTGATTGAAGCTGCCAGTGCCGCTGCGGCGCTTGCCCAGGTCGGCGCGGTGTTCTTCACCGCTGTTGTTGATCATCACGTTCTGCCCTTCCTGAAACGGCAGGCGTGGCGCCAGCAACGTCGCGGGCTGGTCAATAGCCCGCACTTCCGGCAGTAACAGTGCGCGCAGGTACGGGCTGGCCTGGTCGGTGTTGCGCGTCAATTGCAAACCGCACGGCTGAGCAAAGGGAGCTACCAACTCAATGCCCATTTGTGTACCACCGCTGCGTACCTGCCGAATCCAGCGCACTACCGCGATGCTCCAGCCTTGGCCGTTGCCATCTTGGATGCCAGCCATCTCCCCGGCTTGCAATTGACTGGGCACGTCTTTTGGCCACGCCAGGCAGTATCCGCCAGGGCTGTGATTGATAACGTTCAATACATAGAGGGGGAACGTCTGTTGACTGTTCGACGTCGTTTCACCGCCATCCACTTCCACCTGCTCATATTGAATCTCTTCATAGGAATGGGCAGAGGAGAGGGGTAAGTTGTCGAACGCTATCGTCCAGGCATCACTCGAGGTGCTATTGGCGAACTGGGTACTAAATTGCGCCGCTTTGCTGACGGCGGGCACTTTGAGCAGTTCGTTGAACGATTTTTGACCGCCGAGGTAGTAGTGCAAGGCGCTCATTCCGATACATAGCGTCAGGTTGCCTTGACCCGTCGTGCGCTGAAAGGTGCGCTCAGATACATCACCCCAGGCTGCGGCTAAGTGTTGCAGCAAATCCAGGGTGAAACCGTGGGGCACCAACAGCGGCGATTGGGCCCGTTTGTCTGCGGGTAAATCCAGGTAGTCCTTGATGGCGGCCGCCAGCGGCAGAGGGTTGATGCCCAGCAGGCTTGGCAATTGCTCATCCAGGTACAACGATTTATAGCGCGGCGGTGCGTCTACCGATTGCGCGACCGCAAACAAACTCGTGGCTTCAGCCGGAGATTGCAGTTTGACCAATGCACTCCACGGCTCCAGTACCTCCGCTAACCGGCCAATATTCATTTGGCGCATTTGATTGCAGCGCGAACAGCCAAGTAACAGCGCCACCACGTAGGTCTGTTCGACGCTTAGGGTGCTGGTGTGATTGGCTAGGCTGTCGGGCACGGCAATATTGTGCAGTTGAAGCTGGCGGGCAATAAGGTAGATCTGGTGCAGTTCCAGCCACGAGCCTTCCGGTACTGGACAATACAGCTGGCTTGCACGGATCAGCGGACCATTCAGGCTGTGCAACGCACGTTGCAAAGCAGTGGTCAGCAGTGTGGTGCGATCTTTGGAAAAGCGCGGGGTGATACGCATAATGATTTGTTTGTAGCCCACCGCCAGATGGCTTTGTAAGGCCTGGCACAGGTTGGCCACCTTGCGCGGGCGCTCATCAAGCACAATGGCCTGGTTGAGGAAGTGCCGCTCAAGGTTTTTGCAGACGTAATACACCTCGATGCGCAGCAATTCGAGCAACTGTAGGCGATTTTCGCTGGGGGTCAGGAGCTGATTAAGCTCGCCCAGTGCTTTATAGAGGAGTCGGGCCGTTTCGCCGAGATTGGCTTTAGGCAGCACAGAAATCCAGCGTTTCATGTCGCGCGGTGTAGGTTCACAGAACGACAGGCTCGACTGTGTAGGCGTGGGCGCACGCAACAACAGATGGAGGCTTGGATTACTCATGTGCCCGGAAAACTCCAATCTTGCAATGGCTCGACTTCAAACAAAGCCAGGTCCTACGACCGACTCTAGCAGCATAGGCTTGTGCTGACAGCTCTCGATAACCGAATCCCCTCGATTGCTGACGAGTTGGCCGGTCAGCTTATCGGGGGAGGCCGTGCTAGAAGGTGTGACGTGAAGTCACACCTGTACCGCAACACCTAGCGCCTGACCCATTTGCACGGGACTGAGTGCACCCAGTTGTTGCGCCCACTTCACCTGATTGGGCCCAAATAAAACGATGGCGGTTGAGCCCAGCTTGAAACGCCCAAGTTCAGCGCCCTTTTCAAGATGGATCGGCGCGCGAGCCGCTTCGTCGTAACGCACGGTTTTTAGCTCGCGCTTTGGCGGTGTTACCAACCCTGCCCAAACCGTTTCGATCGACGCGACAATCATTGCGCCCACCAACACCACGGCCATCGGGCCAAGCTCAGTGTCGAACACGCAAACAACGCGCTCGTTACGAGCAAACAACTCTGGGACGTTTTCAGCCGTCGTCTGGTTGACCGAGAAGATCCTGCCAGGCACATAAACCATTTCACGCAATGTGCCAGCCAATGGCATGTGCACCCGGTGATAGTCTTTTGGCGACAGGTAAACCGTAGCGAACTGGCCGCCCATGAAAGGCGCGGACAAGTTGGCATCGCCACCCAGCAATTCAAGCACGCTAAAACTGTGGCCCTTGGCCTGGAAGATTCGCCCATGTTCAATCGGGCCCAGCTGGCTAATGGCGCCGTCGGCCGGGCTGAGAATTGCCCCGGGGGTTTGATCCGGTGGACGTGCGCCAGGTTTCAAGGCACGGGTGAAGAAATCGTTGAAATGGTCGTAGGCGGTCAGGTCTTCAACCAGTGCTTGTGACATGTCGACCTGATAACGCCGGGCAAACCAGGCAGTGAAGGCATTCTTGAACCAGCGTACTCGGCATTCGGCAACGCAGCCGGCCAGGCGGGACAGCAAGTGGTGCGGCAACAGGTACTGGCTGAAAATAAACAAACGCTGTTTCATCAAAATTCCTAACGTGTTCTGGATAGATAGCGACACTGTGTAGCGTGTCTTATTTTTCGACCGGCGTATCAGGGTGGTTGCCCCATTCGCCCCACGAGCCGGCATAGCCTTTTACTCGCGGATAGCCCAGTGATTTGGCCACCAGATAAGTGAAGCCCGAGCGGTGGTGGGTCTGGCAGTGGGTGATCACTTCTTTGTCTGGGGTAATACCGAGTTTTTCGAGGATTTGCGGCATGTCCTTGCGAATACGCAGATTGCGCGTTGTGTCCATGCCAGCGGTCCATTCAAAGTTCACTGCGCCAGGCACGTGACCTGCCTTAGCCGCGAGCACCTTTTCGCCAGAGTATTCGGTGGGCCCGCGTGCATCCCAGACGGCCAGATCAGTAGCGCCCAGGCGACTTTGCAAATATTCGCGGGTCGCAGTAGGTTCGCTGTGTAACGTCAGTGGCACCGGGCCGCCAGCGTTTGCCGGCGCAACGGTGGACAGGGGCAAGTCGTCACCGCGCCAAGCGTGTAACCCGCCATCCAGATAGTGGTACTGAGAATGGCCAATGACATCCAGCAGCCAGATGAAGCGCCCGGCCCAACCGCCACCTTCGTCGTCATAGACCACGTAAACCGCTTTTGGATTATGCCCCAGCTCACCGAACAACACTTCAAGCTGTGCCTGCGTGGGCAGCAGCCCCGGCGCAGGCGCCTGGCCTAGTTGGGTACGTTTGGGATCAACAAAGTGCGCACCTGGAATATGCCCGGCGCCGTAGCTTGCGCTGCTGGTCAGGTCAACGAGGACTAACTCCGGCGCCTCAAGGCGAGCCAGCAGGTCCGCAGGCTCGATCACCAGCGGCAAGCTAGAGAATTCAGACATGCGAGGTCTCCAGAAAAAGAGGCGAATTGTAACGTACGCGTCAGGCTTTGCGGTTGCTAAAGCTGGCGAGTGCGCGTTCGATGCATTGCGCCGTTTTACCGAACGCCTGCACGCTGATTTCCGAGAAGGGCCCGCCCCCTTGATCCGCAAACACCAGCATCACGACTCGGTCGTTACTGCTGAGCGAGCGCAGCAATAAATGCTCGCCCGTGAACAGGGCTTTCAACTGGCTGGGCAACAATGCCGCAAACTGGGCAGTGTTGGCGGGGGTCAAGCGCAGTTGTGTCGGCTGCGCAAGCAGCCGCTGCAACACGGTGCTGCTGGCGATGTTCAGGGTCAGGTTAGCCGCTTCTTTATCCAGCCCCGCAATCTGATGCACGCGCAGGATGGTCATGTTGCGGTCGGTCATCAACAACATAACGCGTTGCATACCGCATGCCACCAAAGCGTCCCGGGCGAACGTTGTCAGGTGCATGGCATTGTTAAAGCGACTGGGTTCGACCAGCAACTCTGCACAATACTTGCGCCATGCGGTCAGCGCTTCTGCCGATGGGGGCGGGGCGGGCAACATGCCGCGATGAACTCGTCGCGTTTCCCACGGCCAGATCAATGCTTCGGCGGGGTGCCAAACACCTTTGGACCAATGGTTGCGAGCGCTCTGCGCCGCGTGTTGGTGAATCTGTTGTTGCAGGTCGTCCAATGGGGTTTGCAGGTACAGGCTGGTGAGCAATTGCCAGCGTTCACTCTGTGGGCTGTCCCAGGCGTGTTGTGCTGACAGTGCAATACCGTTGGCCAGCAAGATGGTCATGGCGGGTTGATTAAGCCAGCGACGCAGTGATGGATCTGCGTCGAGCAGCTGCCGTTGGTGCAGTGGGTTCAAGTGGCCACGAGCGATGCGTAACACTTTAACCAGCAATCGACGATCATCAATCAGCGAATGGTAACCCTGGGTTACCCACATTGGCAGGCGCCAGAGTTCCGCTAGCGCCAGGCAGAGCTTAACCAGGCTGACGCCAAATAATTCTTTTTCGACTTTCTGCGCGGACTCACCTTTATGGATGACCCGTAATTCCCAGTCTTCGAGCAATTTTGGGTGCGCGATCGCCATCGGCCACAGCGGCGACAAGAACAGCAGGCTGCCCCAGTGAATGTCTTGCCAAAGTCGCGCCAGCCGCCCGGCGAATAAACCGTTAGCCTGTTGGGTGGCGTGTTGACTGATCATTTGCAGCTGACGCAGCGTGCCCGGAATTTCATCCCGTTGCATCGCAGGCAACCGTTGCAGCAATTCTTCGGTGCGCTTGAGGCCCAAGCGATTAATTGCAACTTCAAGGCTTTCCGCGGGCTCTGTCATACCGGTGCTGTGATGATTCGCTTCACGTAGGACGCAGAGCACCAGCGCCGGACTTTCTTGCATCAATTCGGCAATATCACGCATTGAACGACGACTGTCGCCGAGCGCACCCAATACGCGGTCATGGCTGGAAACGGGCACAGGCAATCGAACCCCGTCCAGCTGTTTGAGCCAGGCATCAAGGGTGCGCGGAACGGGTAGCGATGCTGGGGATTCTGGTGGCATGAATACGGCCTGTACGGCAAATTATTAGGGCAATTTCGGATGCCAGTTCCAAGTCATTGAAGCGCCAAACGCCCCGCTATAAGGGTCGAACTGGCTTTTCGCCTTAACTGACTATAGTCTGGCGCACTTATGCCGATAAGTAGAAGAAGAGTTTCAATAACTTCCGCTCATGACCCCGAAACCGACTCAGTAAGAACTCTCTCTATATGGCTAAAATTATCGGCATCATTGTCGTTTTCGCGAGCGTTCTCGGCGGATACGTCCTGTCACACGGCCACATTGCAGCGCTGATACAGCCTTTCGAGGTCATGATCATCGGCGGTGCGGCATTCGGCGCATTCCTCCAGGCCAACCCTGGCTATATGACCATGCACGTGATCAAAAAGTCGTTGAAGATGTTCGGTTCGCGCTTCAGTCATGCTTTTTATATGGAAATTCTCGGTCTGATCTACGAGATTCTTAACAAAAGCCGTCGTGAAGGCATGATGGCGATTGAAGGGGATATTGAAGACGCCTCGGCAAGTCCAATTTTTGCCAAATACCCTGCGGTGCTTAAAGACGAGCGTATGACGGCCTACATCTGCGATTACCTGCGGATTATGTCGTCTGGCAACATGGCGCCCCATGAGCTTGAAGGCTTGTTCGACATGGAACTGCAAAGCATGAAGGAAGAGCTGGAACATCCTTCACATGCGGTGACTGGCGTTGCTGACGCCATGCCCGGCTTTGGTATCGTTGCTGCGGTGCTGGGTATTGTTGTGACCATGGCTTCGCTGAGTGACGGTGACCAGGCGGCAATTGGTATGCACGTAGGTGCGGCACTGGTCGGTACGTTCTTCGGTATTCTCGCGGCCTATGGTTTTTTTGGTCCGCTGGCGACTTCCCTGGCCCACGATGCCAAGGAAGAGCTCAATGTGTTCGAGTCCATCAAAGCTTCGCTGGTTGCTTCGGCGTCCGGCATGCCGCCTTCGCTGGCGGTGGAGTTCGGTCGTAAGGTCTTGTACCCCAAGCACCGCCCTAGCTTCAGCGAGCTTGAGCAAGCGGTTCGCGGACGCTGAGTCATGGAAAATAATCAGCCGATAATCGTTAAGCGCGTCAAGCGCTACGCCGCCGGGCACCATGGCGGTGCCTGGAAAATTGCCTTCGCCGACTTTGCGACCGCAATGATGGCGTTCTTTTTGGTGCTGTGGCTGATGTCGTCCGCTACGCCGCAGCAGAAAATCCAGATTGCCGGTTACTTCAAAGACCCGATCGGGTTCACCGAAAGTGGCACGCCTTACATCATTGACTTGGGTGGATCGCCAGCATTGGCTCCGGACAAAACTTTGAACCCCGAGGTCAAGTCCGAGCCGCAGCCAGACAAGATTAAGACTGAGAGCGAACAGGCCGAAACCCTGGCGGAGCAAGTTGAGCAGGAGCGTCTGGACATGCTGCTGCAAGAACTGCAAACCAAAGTTGACGAAAACCCGCAACTGAAGAAATTCAAAGACCAGATCCAGTTTGAAATCACCCAGGATGGTTTGCGTATCCAGATCATGGACGCTGAAAACCGGCCGATGTTCGACATAGGCAGTGCCCGCCTGAAACCATATTTTGAAGACATCCTGCTGGCCATGGCCGACACCATCAAGTCGGTACCCAACAAGATCAGCATCAGCGGCCATACCGATGCCACGCCTTATGCGGGTACCGGTGAGTTTGGTAACTGGGAGTTGTCTGCGAACCGTGCCAACGCTGCACGCAGAGCATTGGTTGCGGGTGGTTATCCTGAGCCGCAGGTGGCAAGGGTTGTGGGGTATGCCTCGTCGTCGCTGTATGACAAAGAGCATCCGCAAAGCGCGGTCAATCGACGTATCGACATCATCGTATTGACCAAAAAAGCTCAGCAGCGCATCGAAGGCGCGCTGTCTCCATCGCCTGACAATGGGGCGCCTGCAAACGCGACGCCTGCGACGCCAAATACTGCGCCAGCAGCTCCGGGTGCGCCGGGTGCTTCAATTGCGCCAGTCGATCCGAAAGCCCCTATTCAGCCTCATGAGCTTCGGCAAAAACTGAATATTTTTGAAGATGGCACGCTGAAGATGGACGAGACCAAGAACTAATTGTTGATCACCACCCCATCCCCTATGGGAGCGAATTCAACAGGCAGCACGGTTTGCCTGAAGCACCGCACTGCCTGCTTCCCGAATGAATTCGGTCCCACAGAGGTTTAGGTTGAACCCTGAATCTTGGCTCTAATCAGTAACTGTTTTCCGGCAAGCTGGCGATGATCGAGCGGTAGCTGTTCATCCGTTGCTGTTGCACGCGGCCTTCTTCGAGGGCCTTGAGCAATGCGCAGCCGGGTTCGCGATCGTGTTTGCAATCGCGGAAGCGGCAAGTGCCGATCAAGTTATTGAACTCAATGAAACCGGCCTCTACATCGGCACGGCTGACGTGGCCCAAGCCAAACTCGCGAATACCCGGGGAGTCGACCAGATCGCCGCCACGGGGGAAGTGGAACAGGCGCGCAGTGGTCGTGGTGTGAGTGCCTTGGCCGGACTGCTCCGACAGCGGGCCTACACGGGCTTCAACTTCGGGCAGCAAGCTGTTCACTAGCGAAGACTTACCTACACCGGATTGCCCCACAAACACACTGATGCGCCCATCCAGCTGATCTTGCAGCTGCTGCATGCCGTCGCCGTGATGCGCAGAGACTTCCAGCAACGGGTAACCCAACTGCCGATACACCGCCAGCAGCGCATTCAGTGCCGGGGCGTTTTGGTCGTCGATCAGGTCGGCCTTGTTCAACAGCAACAGAGGGCGAATGCCTGCATGCTCAGCCGCGACCAAATAACGGTCAATCAGGTTGGCATGCGGTTCAGGCAAGGGTGCGAAGACGATCACGATCATATCGACGTTAGCCGCCACGGGCTTCAATTGGCCTCGGCTGTCTGGGCGGCAAAGCTCAGTGGTGCGCGGCAGTTGTGCAACGATGACGCCGATGCCCTGATTGCCTGCGCGCCAGACGACGCGATCGCCTGTCACCAATGCGGGTAGGTTGGCGCGCAGGTGGCAACGGAACACTTGACCGGATTCCTCGCCTTCCTGGGCCTCGACTTCGACCTGTACGCCGAAGTGCGCGATCACAAGCCCTGTCTGCTCGGGGCCGAGGTCTCCGCCCTCAAGGGTTTCAAGGGTTGCCGATTCACGTTTGGCTGCACGCGCGGCGCGCTCGCCTTGAATCTTTTCGATGCGCCAGTTTTGACGACGATTGAGTTGGCGTTTGGCCATGGGTGTTCCGATTAGATAAAGCAGCTGATTAGATAAACGCGAAGGAGTCTAGCACGCTCGGCTAGGCTAAACTGCGCGCCTAAGTTGAGGAGCGCCGACATGCAGAACAAGCAAAACCTGATTTGGATCGACCTGGAAATGACCGGTCTGGATCCTGACACCGACGTCATTATTGAAATGGCGACCATCATTACCGACAGCGAGTTGAACACGCTGGCTGAAGGTCCGGTGATTGCTGTGCATCAAAGCGACGAGACGCTGGCCGCCATGGACGAGTGGAACACCCGTCAGCACGGCGGTTCTGGCTTGGTTCAACGGGTTCGTGACAGCCGCATCAGTGCCGCCGAAGCCGAAGCGCAAACCCTGGCGTTCATTCAACAATGGGTGCCAGAGCGCAGCTCGCCGATCTGTGGCAACAGCATCTGCCAGGATCGCCGCTTCCTGTACCGGCACATGCCATTGTTGGAAAACTACTTCCACTACCGCAACCTGGATGTGTCCACGCTTAAAGAGCTGGCGGCACGATGGGCACCTGAGCTGAAATACAAAAAAGGCGGCACCCACTTGGCGCTGGACGATATCCGCGAATCCATCGGTGAGCTGCGTTACTACCGCGAGCACTTTATTAAGGTGTGATCGGCTCTCAGACCGGAACGATGCAGAGACTCTGTGGGACCGAGTTCATTCGGGAAGCGGCTAGCACGGTTATCAGAATGACCGCATTGCTGCTTTCCCGAATGAATTCGGTCCCACAATGGGTAGATTGCAGTTGTAAGGTTAGACTGCGCGCCTTTGTTGCAGGGATGCCCCCATGTTGCTGATACTTTATTTGATCGCCATTACTGCCGAGGCCATGACCGGTGCCTTGTCTGCGGGACGGCGGGGTATGGACTGGTTTGGCGTGGTACTGATCGCCTGCGTCACGGCGTTGGGCGGTGGTTCGGTTCGCGACGTATTGCTCGGCAACTACCCGCTGACCTGGGTTAAACACCCGGAATACTTGATCCTCACCAGCGTCGCCGCTTTAGTGACGATCTTTATTGCGCCTTTGATGCGTCACCTGCGCTCACTGTTTTTGGTGCTTGATGCGTTGGGCTTGGTGGCGTTTACCTTGATCGGTTGCATGACTGCGCTGGAAACCGGCAACGGTTTGATGGTGGCCTCGGTCTGCGGCGTGATAACCGGCGTGTTTGGCGGGATTCTGCGGGACATCTTCTGTAATGACATCCCGCTGGTGTTCCGTCGCGAACTGTATGCCAGTGTTTCCTTTGCGGCGGCGTGGTGCTTTCTGCTCTGTCATTACGTGGGATTGCCGAGCGAGCAGGCGATTCTGATAACCCTCTCGGGCGGCCTACTGTTTCGGCTGTTGGCGATTAGGTTTTGCTGGGAAATGCCCAAGTTCGTTTATCGAGACATGCCGGAATAGCGCGTTGCCGATAGTTCAACCTGTGGGACCGAATTCAGTCGGGAATCGGTTTTACATCCGGCATCACTTACATCTGACCTGACGCCTTCCCGAATGAATTCGGTCCCACAGAATGTGTAGATATGCACGAGGCATCAGCGCCCGTGCTGCCGCAGCGCCCATTCAACGTGCTCTCTAACCAACTCTGACGGGTGTTCGCGCCTTGCCTCCAGCGCTTCCAGCACCGGAATGGTTGAGGGCGCATTCCCCAATCCGACCGCCAGATTGCGCAACCAGCGCTCATACCCCGCCCGGCGCAGCGGCGAACCTTCGGTATTGCTAAGAAACGTGTCTTCATCCCACAAGAACAATTCGGCCAACCCAGCGTTGTCCAGATTATGCCGGGGCTGAAAGTCCCCTTGGCTGGTAGGCCGGGCGAAGCGGTTCCACGGGCAGACGATCTGGCAGTCATCACAACCAAATACCCGGTTACCAATTAATGGGCGCAGTTCTTCGGGAATGGCGGTTTTAAGCTCGATGGTCAGGTAGGAAATACAACGTCGGGCATCCAGTTGATAGGGCCCGACAAAGGCTGCCGTTGGGCAAATGTCCATGCATGCCGTGCACGTTCCGCAGTGTTCGCTGGCGTGGGGCGGGTCAACCGGCAGTGCTAAGTCGACAAATAATTCGCTGAGAAAGAAGTAACTCCCCGCTTTGCGGTTCAGCACCAAGGTGTTCTTGCCAATCCAGCCCAGGCCGGCCTTTTCAGCGATAGCCTTTTCTAGAACGGGCGCGCTGTCGACGAACGCCCGATAACCAAAGGGGCCGATGAGTTGCTGAATACGGTCGGCCAATTGCTGCACGCGCTTGCGAATCAACTTGTGGTAATCACGGCCTAATGCGTACCGCGACACGTAGGCCTTTTCTGAATCGGCCAAACGCTGAACCATTTCAGTGTCGCCTGGCAGATAATCCATGCGCAGCGAGACCACACGCAACGTACCGGGCACTAACTCCTCAGGGTGCGAACGTTTGCTGCCGTGGGCTGCCATATAGTCCATCGCGCCGTGATAGCCCGCATCCAGCCAGCGCTGCAAATGCTGCTCGTGCTCGCCCAAATCCAGGTCAGTAATCCCGACTTGCTGGAAGCCCAGCTCGCGACCCCAGTCCTTGATTAATTGGGCTAGGGCGGCCAGGTCGGCAGTAATTGGCTGATTGGCAGTAATAACGGGCATGCGAAGAGGGAAACCGGGGCTGAGTTGCGTATAATTCTGCCAGACATCGGAGCCCGATAACGCATGCAACTGACTAAACCTCAATTACCCGACGCACTGTACAGCGCTGCACAGGTGCGCGACCTCGATGCTCGGCTGATTGCCGCAGGCACGTCTGGGCTGGAATTGATGCAGCGGGCAGCGCATGCAACCTGGCGCGCACTGCGTCGTCGCTGGCCCGATGCCCATGAGTTGACGGTAATGGCCGGCCACGGCAACAACGCCGGTGACGGCTATTTAGTTGCTGCGCTGGCCGCGCGCGCGGGCTGGAAGGTGCAAGTGTTTGCCGTGGTTGATCCGTCGCGATTGTCCGGTGATGCCGCACGGGCCCACGCCGAGGCCTTGGATGAACACCTCAGTATCGAAAGCTGGAATCCTGAGCGGAAGTTGAACGGCATCGTGCTGGACGCCTTACTCGGGACCGGCTTGAGCGGGGAAGTACGTGAGCCTTACCTCGGCGCGATCAATGCGATTAACGCCAGCAGCTTGTCCGTGGTAGCAGTGGATATTCCTTCCGGTTTGTCCGCTGACACGGGGGCCATATTGGGCGTCGCGGTGCAGGCACTGCTGACGGTGACCTTTATCGGTCTGAAGCTGGGGTTGCTCACCGGCGATGCTGCAGACGTCGTGGGCGAGTTGGTGTTCGATGATCTGCAGGCAGACTCGACCATCGTCGAGCAAATCCCCGTCAGCGCTCTGCGCTTGGATGAGTACAACGCGCCGCGTCTGGCGCCTCGACCGGCAACTGCTAATAAGGGCATGTTTGGGCGCGTGCTGCTGATAGGCGGTGATCGCGGCTTTGGCGGGGCCATTCTGTTGTCGTCCGAATGTGCGTTGCGCAGTGGCGCAGGCATGGTGACGCTGGCGACTCGCCAAGAACATGTGCCTGCTGCCTTGGCCCGGTTGCCGGAAGTAATGTGTGCAGGCATCAGCTCTTCAAACCAGCTAGGTGGGTTAATCGAGCCTGCTGCGGTGTTGGTGGTCGGGCCGGGGCTGGGGCAGGGAAGTTGGGGGCGCGCATTGTTATCGGCAGCGGCCAATGCGCAGCGACCCCAAGTCTGGGACGCCGATGCCTTGAATCAGTTGGCGCAGGGCTGGGTTACGTTGCCATCGCACAGTGTGATCACGCCGCACCCAGGTGAGGCTGCGCGTCTGCTCGGCATCAGCACTAAAGAAGTCCAAGCGGATCGTCCGTCCGCGGCGCACTCGTTGGCGCAAAAATACAAAACGGTCGTGGTGCTTAAGGGCTCGGGCAGTTTGATTGCTGATGTCGATGGGCGCCTGGCCTTGTGTGATCACGGTCACCCGGCCATGGCCACGGCTGGTTTGGGCGATGTGTTAGCCGGCCTGATTGGCGCTTTGATGGCGCAGAAGCTGCCTGCCTTCGAGGCGGCTTGCCTGGCGGTCTGGTTGCACGCCCGCGCGGGTGAGAGCGCTGGGGTAATGGGCCGCGGCATGGCCGCCACAGATTTGATTCCGGCCATTCGTCAGTTATTGGAGAAGCATTCACCGTGTCAGAACTAACGCTGCATATGGTCAATGAAGACGCCATGATGAACTTCGGTTCGCGCATAGCGCAGGTCACTGCCGGGGTGGGTGTGATCTTTTTGGAAGGGAATCTGGGGGCGGGCAAAACCACCCTGTCACGCGGCATTATCCGGGGCTTGGGTCATGTCGGTGCAGTTAAAAGCCCGACGTTTACGTTGGTAGAACCTTACGAGATTGACAAGATTCGCGCGTATCACTTTGATCTGTATAGGCTGGTTGATCCCGAAGAGCTAGAGTATATGGGGATCAGGGATTATTTTGATGGCGGGGCGCTTTGCCTGATCGAGTGGCCCCAAAAAGGTGCGGGTTTTTTGCCAAAGCCCGACATGACCATTACCATTGAGCCGCATGCGGAAGGTCGAACGCTGGTTTTGACTCCGGAGAGCTCGCGTGGCGTTACGTGGTGTGCCGCTTTGGCTTTGGAATTTCAATAAATGATGGGGTTAG
>NZ_JAMFRV010000223.1 GCF_026224925.1 Pseudomonas sp.
AATAGCCTTCGCGAACAAGTTCGCTCCCACCGAGATCGGGTTTCGCCTCTAAATTGCAGGCGAATGAAGCTCCGGTGGGAGCGAACTTGTTCGCGAAAGGGCCCTATCTAACACATCAATCTCTCGGCTACGGCCTACCGCACGTGTCGCCCACGACCCCGGCCTATCGCAGCGTCGGCAGCCCCTACAAAATGCGTGAAACATGAATGAGTGATGTCACCTATCGGCGGCCGCCCTGGCCTCCGCCACCCTGCCCGCCGTGACCACCTTGGCTGCCGCCGTGGCCACCACCACCGGGTGGACCGCCATGTCCGCCGCCGATGTAGCCTGGCCGCGGACCGGGGCCTGGACGATAACCGCCACCCGGCGCGTAACCATGGCCAGGGCCGTAGCCGGGTCGACCATAACCGGGACCGGGACCACGCGGATAATAACCAGGACGTGAGCCGTAATACCGGGGCTGGCCGATGACGTAGCCAGGACCATAGTAGCGATCATAACCACCGGTGCCGTAGTAATAGCCTCCGTATACGGGCACTGGGGCCGTGTACACGTCCGACTCGTAATAGCCGGGTCCTGCGTAACAACCTGCTAGCGTCAAACCCAGCAAAGCAATAAGCAAAGTTTGTCGATACATGGCGGCCTCCTCGACCGCTATAGAGCTCAACCAGCGACGCTGGTCAGCATCAGCCAACCTCTGACAGATAACCAATAAGACTGTAATAAGGCGTTTCAGTGCCGCCACACTCAACTATATGTGTAACAAATTGCGCCCCCGCCCGGTGCAGAGCCGCACCACAGTGAGGCACTGAAAACCACGTTAATGCCATTAACATCGCGCCGCCCCCCGCAACACAAGGCTCGGCCTAACTTGGCACGGCTCTCGCTTAACATTCCGTGTGCAGGAGTCAAACAGGTTCGCGGCACCACAATTTGCAATAGCTGACTAGGGTTCCGGCTCGCCTATGGCGAGTGGCTGGTCCGAGAGTTGGCGACCTCCAGTAGAGGTTACACGGCGGGATAAAAGCCCGGGAGACAGGGACACCAGTGGTGTCACGTGACTCCTGCTCGCCTTTTTTCCTACTGGAGATCTCTACATGCAGCCCACCATCCGCAAGCCCCGTCTGTTTTCATTGCTCGCCGCTGGCCTCATCGCCGCATTGAGTCTCTCGGCCCAAGCCGCTCCAAAACAACACTTCAACGTCTGCTGGACGATTTATGCCGGTTGGATGCCATGGGAATATGCCGGTGCTCAAGGCATCGTCGACAAATGGGCGAAGAAGTACGGCATCAAAATTGATGTCACCCAAATCAACGACTACGTCGAATCCATCAACCAATACACCGCTGGCCAGTTCGACGGCTGCACCATGACCAACATGGACGCCCTGACCATTCCGGCAGCAGGCGGCGTCGACAGCACCGCGCTGATTGTCAGCGACTTCTCTAACGGCAACGACGGCATCGTGATCAAAGGCGACGGCAAGAAAGTCACCGACCTCAAGGGCATGAAGGTCAATCTGGTTGAGCTGTCCGTTTCCCACTACCTACTGGCCCGCGCGCTGGACACTGTTGATCTCTCGGAAAAAGACCTGACCGTGGTCAACACCTCCGACGCCGACATCTCTGCCGCCTTCAACACCGATGAAGTCAAAGCAGTCACCACTTGGAACCCAATGCTGGCGGACATCAAAGCCAAGCCCGGCGTGACCGAAGTCTTCGATTCGAGCAAGATTCCTGGCGAAATCATGGACATGATGGTCGTCAACTCCCAGACCCTCAAAGACAACCCAGCACTGGGCAAAGCGCTGACCGGCGCCTGGTTTGAAGTGGTGGCACTGATGAATGAAAAATCGGCCGCCAGCACCGCCGCGCTTGAGCACATGGCCAAAGCCTCGGGTACTGATCTGGCGGGTTTTCAGTCGCAACTCGATACCACCAAATTGTTCGCTACGCCGAAAGAGGCTCTGGAGTTCGCCAACAGTAAACAACTGCCAATGACCATGCGCAAAGTGGCTGAGTTTTCCTTCCTGCACGGGCTACTTGGCCAAGGCGCCAAAGACACCGGCGCGGTAGGCATGTCGTTCGCCAACGGCGTGACCACTGGCGATAAAGCCAACCTCAAGCTGCATTTTGATCCGAGCTACGTGCAGATGGCCGCCGACGGCAAGCTGTAATCGCGTCCCAGCCAAAGGTCATTGCCCATGCGTTTGATAAACCGCCGCCCGGATCGCGCCAGTCGATTGATTTTGGTGATCCTGCCGTTCGCCTTGTTGCTGTTCGCCTATTTCATGGGTTCGGCAACTCGGCTGACGGAAAACCCCAACGACAAGCTGTTGCCTAGCGCCGTGCAAATGACCGAGTCGGTCAAGCGCATGGCCTTCGTTGAAGACCCGCGCACCGGTGAGTATTTGCTGTGGCAAGACACCGGCGCCAGTCTGCGACGGCTGGCAATCGGCCTGGGCATCAGTGCGTTGCTCGGGCTGTGCCTAGGCATCGCGTCGGGCATCGTGCCGATGTTCGGTGCGCCGTTATCGCCGCTGCTGACGGTGTTGTCGATGGTGCCGCCGCTGGCGATTTTGCCCATTCTGTTCATCGTTTTCGGCTTGGGCGAACTGTCGAAAGTCATGCTGATCGTGATTGGTATCACACCGATTCTGGCACGCGATCTGGAGCAGCGCGCACAGGAGATTCCGGTCGAGTTGCTGATCAAGGCGCAGACCCTCGGCGCCTCAACCTGGACCTTGATCCTGCGCGTGATCCTGCCGCAACTGCTGCCCCGCTTGCTGATCGCCGTGCGGCTGGTGCTAGGGTCTGCCTGGCTGTTCCTGATTGCAGCCGAGGCCATTGCCTCCACTGATGGCCTTGGCTATCGGATTTTCCTGGTGCGCCGTTACTTGGCAATGGACGTGATTTTGCCCTACGTGGTGTGGATCACGCTGCTGGCCTGGCTGATGGATTGGGGCCTGAAGGCGCTGACCCGACGTGCTTTCCCTTGGTACGAAGGAGCACGGGCATGAGTTTTATTTCGGTGAGAAACGTCTGGCAGGAATACGACAAACAACCGGTGCTGGAGGGGCTGAACCTGAGCGTCGAAGAGGGTGAGTTCTGCACCTTGGTTGGCGCTTCGGGCTGCGGCAAGTCGACTTTCCTGCGCTTACTGTTAGGCCAGGAAGTGCCAAGTCGCGGGCAGATTCATCTGGACGGAAAACCCTTGGTCGGCGAGCCCAACGCCAGCCGCGGCGTGGTCTTTCAGCGCTACTCGGTATTCCCTCATTTGTCGGTACTGAACAACGTCGCGCTGGGCCTTGAACTGCCACGCTCGGCGTTGCTGGGCCGACTGTTCGGCAACGCGAAACGCGAAGCCAGAGAACAGGCGGCAGCGCTGCTGCACAAAGTAGGCCTCGGACACTCGCTGGACAAATACCCAACGCAACTTTCGGGTGGCATGCAACAACGGCTGGCCATTGCTCAGGCGTTGATCATGCAGCCTCGGGTGTTGCTGCTGGACGAGCCGTTTGGCGCCCTGGATCCGGGCATCCGCAAGGACATGCATGGCCTGCTGCTGGAGCTGTGGCGGGAAACCCAATTGACCGTGTTCATGGTCACCCACGATTTGTCCGAAGGCTTCAACCTTGGCACGCGTTTACTGGTGTTCGACAAGGTTCGCCATGACCCTCAGGCGCCCAGTGCGTATGGCGCCCGCATCACCTACGACATCCCCTTGAACAGCGACCGCCGCGCTGCACGCGCCGCGATTGATTCGCTGCAAACGGTTTAAAGGAATTATCACCATGACTGAATCAACCACACTGTTCCCGGTGTTCGCCGAGGAACTTATTCCCGGCGGCGGCCACCGTTCGTTCGTGCTCAAGCGCGGCCAACTGCTGCGCCTGACCGATATTGAAGGCGGCGCCAACGTCAGCCTGACCTTGCTTAACGCCAACGAAAAAACCGAACGCCTGAACCTCCCCGACAGCCTCAAATGCCAACACACCGCCAAGCTCACCAGCGGCCATTGTCTGTATTCGGACATGGGCCGGGTATTGGCCGCAATCACCGCTGACACCTGCGGTTGGAGCGACAGTATTGGCGGCATTTTATGTGCCGAAGAAGTCGCTGAAAAATACGGCCAGGGCCGCTATCAGGAATTGCGCAATGGCTTCTTCCGTAACGGCACCGATAACTTATTGGTCGAGCTAGGCAAATGGGGCTTGGGTTTATCTGACCTGTTGATGACCCTGAACCTGTTCAGTCGGGTCAACGTCGATGACAGCGGCGCCCTGCATTTCGTGGCCGACAACTCCAAAGCGGGCGACATCATCGAGCTGTATGCGCCGATGGACACCCTGGTGGTGATGACTGCACTGCAACACCCGATGGACCCTAATCCGCAGTACACACCCAAGCCGATCAAGCTCAGCTGGATGAACGCCGACGCCAGCGTCGCCGAGCACTGCCGCACCTCGCGCCCGGAAAACGAGCGCGGCTTTATCAACACTGATCGCCTGTTCGCCTAAGGATCGCCGCCATGAACATGACTCAATCCAAACACCCTGAAGCTGCGATCTACACCGCGACCATTCCAGCAGGCGAGCCGTGGCTCAAGGAAGTCAAAGCCGGGCAAACCGTACGCATCCTCGACCTGGAAGGTAATCAGGCAGTGGACACGCTGTTTTACAGTCTGGCTAACCCCCGTGAACGCTACGACGTACAACGCACCCTGCGCCGGCAAAACAATGTGTATTTGAGCGCCGGTAGCGTGCTGTATTCCAACCTTGGCAAGCCGATGCTGACCATCGTTGAAGACACTTGCGGACGCCACGACACCCTCGGCGGCGCCTGCGCGCAAGAGAGCAACACGGTGCGCTACGCCCTGGAAAAACGCCACATGCACAGCTGCCGCGATAACTACCTGCGCGCTTGCGCCCACGATGGCCGCCTGAGCAAAACCGACATTGGGCCGAACATCAATTTCTTCATGAATGTACCCGTGACGGCTGACGGCGGGCTGACCTTTGAAGACGGTATTTCGGCACCCGGCAAATATGTTGAGCTACGCGCAGAGATGGACGTGATCGTGCTGATTTCCAACTGCCCGCAACTGAACAATCCGTGCAACGCCTATAACCCGACGCCGGCACAACTGCTGGTCTGGGACCGCTGATATGGGCCTGACTCTCGCGCACCTTCGCCGCTGGTTATTTAGCCTGTGCCAAAGCCGATCCGGACAATGCTTGAAGTCACGCAACCCCCTGTAGGAGCTGCCGAAGGCTGCGATCTGTCGCAGATTTATCGCGGTATCAAGCCCTATCGCAGCCTGCGGCAGCTCCTACAGACAGTGTCAGGTTTCGCCATCGGGGACGGCCCCGAGGCACAACGTTCAATAGCGGGACGGCCCGCTTCCCACTAAGAAACCGAACTGCCGTCGGTTTCCGGGGTTTATGCCATGTTCGACACACTGCTGATCGCCAACCGTGGCGCCATTGCCTGCCGCATCCTGCGCACCCTGCGTGAGCTAAAGGTCAAGGGTGTGGCGGTCTACTCCGAAGCTGACGCCGCCAGCCTGCATATTCTTCAAGCCGACGAAGCCCATAGCCTGGGCGAAGGCGGCGCGGCCGGGACTTATCTGGCGGTGGATAAAATTCTTGCCATCGCCAAAGCCAGCGGCGCCAAGGCGATCCATCCCGGTTACGGCTTCCTTTCGGAAAACGCCGCCTTCGCTCAAGCCTGCGAAGACCAGGGCATTGCCTTCGTAGGCCCAACGCCAGAACAGCTGCGGGTGTTTGGCCTCAAGCACACTGCGCGCGCACTCGCCAAGCAACACGGCGTACCGATGCTCGAAGGCACTGAACTGCTCGACAGCCTCGAAGAAGCGCTGAGCGCCGCCGACCCCATTGGCTACCCAGTAATGCTGAAAAGCACGGCAGGCGGCGGCGGGATCGGCATGCGCGTGTGCCGCAGCGCCGCAGAACTGAGTGAATCGTTCGACGCAGTGAAGCGCCTGGGGCAAAACAACTTTAGCGACGCCGGGGTGTTCATCGAGAAGTACATCCAGCGCGCCCGGCATTTGGAAGTACAGGTATTCGGCGACGGCCAGGGTGAAGTCATCGCCCTCGGCGTGCGCGACTGTTCAGTGCAGCGTCGCAACCAGAAAGTCCTCGAAGAAACCCCGGCGCCAAACCTGCCTCAGGGCATGGCCGATGAGTTATGTGCGGCGGCGATCCAACTGGGGAAAGCGGTCAACTACCGCAGCGCTGGGACGGTGGAATTTGTCTTCGACAGTGAAGATCAGCGCTTTTACTTCCTTGAAGTGAACACCCGATTGCAGGTCGAGCACGGTGTTACCGAACAGGTCTGGGGCGTTGATCTGGTGAGCTGGATGGTACAACTGGCCGCCGGTGATTTGCCGCCGCTGCTTGAGCTGCGGGCAGGGTTGCAGGCCAGCGGTCACGCGATTCAGGCACGGTTGTACGCCGAAGACCCTGGCCGGGATTTCCAGCCTTGCCCGGGCTTGCTGACCGCTGTGAACTTTCCGGCGGCTGACGGTAAAAACTTGCGCATCGATACCTGGGTTGAAGCCGGTTGTGAAATTCCACCGTTCTTCGATCCCATGATTGCCAAGCTGATCAGTTGGGCCCCGACCCGTGAGCAAGCCAGTGCCGGACTGTTGGACGCGTTGGGCGACAGCCGTTTGTATGGCGTCGAAACCAACCGCGATTACCTGCGGCAGATTTTAGCCGACGCGCCGTTCGCCAGCGGTCAGCCCTGGACCCGTTGCCTGGAAGGTTTGCGGTATCGCGCAGATACCTTTGAAGTGTTGAGTGGCGGCACGCAAACCAGCGTGCAAGATTACCCGGGGCGTTTGGGGTATTGGGCGGTGGGCGTGCCGCCGTCCGGTCCGATGGACAGCCAAGCCTTGCGTGTGGGCAACCTTTTGTTGGGCAATGACGAAGGCACTGCTGCGCTGGAAATCACCATGAGCGGCCCGCTGCTACGCTTCAATACCGATGCGGTGGTGGCGATCACTGGCGCCGTAATTCCCGTGACACTCGATGGCCAGCCGCAAGCGTTGAACACCGCGTTCATGGTGCCTGCCGGTTCGACCTTGGCGCTGGGCACGATTGTCGGTGCCGGTGCGCGCAGTTACCTGTGTATACGCGGCGGTTTGGACCTGCCGGATTACTTGGGCAGCAAAAGCACCTTCACCCTCGGCCAGTTCGGTGGCCATGGTGGTCGGGCGCTGCGTGCGGGTGACGTGTTGCACATTGCGCCACTGAGTGATCGCAGCGTGGGAGCGCGCGTACCCGATGAGCAGCTTCATGACTTGCTTGATGTGCGTCAGATCAGGGTGATTTACGGCCCCCATGGCGCGCCGGAATATTTCACCGAGCGCTACATGCAGACGTTTTTCTCGACGCAGTGGGAGGTGCATTTCAACTCCAGTCGCACCGGCGTGCGCTTGATCGGGCCAAAGCCGGAGTGGGTCCGCGCTGACGGCGGCGAAGCCGGGCTGCACCCGTCGAACATCCATGACAATCCGTACGCAATTGGCGCAGTGGATTTCACCGGTGACATGCCCGTTATTCTCGGCCCCGACGGCCCGAGCCTGGGTGGTTTCGTGTGCCCGGTCACCATTATCGAAGCCGACTTGTGGCAGCTGGGACAACTCAAGGCTGGGGATAAAGTGCAGTTTCACCCGGTCAGCCTCCAGACTGCCCGCACTCTTAAACTGCAAGCCGATCTCTGTAGGAGCGGGCTTGTTGGCGAAGCAGACGACACGGTGCTTGATCCGGCCTCTTCGCGAACAAGTTCGCTCCCACAGGGGGATCGGGGAACTGACCCACTGTCTGCGCAGCCACTAAGGTCCTGTGGGAGCGAGCTTGCTCGCGAAGCAGACAACACGGTGCCTGATCTCGCCCCTTCGCGAACAAGTTCGCTCCCACAGGGGGAGTTGATTTCGCCGGTTGTGTTGGACATCGGTGAGGACGACACCCGTCTGGTGGCCCGCCTCTCCGGCGATACCCATTTGCTGCTGGAAATCGGCGCACCTGAACTGGATCTGGTATTACGCTTTCGCGGACATGCACTGATGCAAGCACTTGAGGCTAAAGCCTTGCACGGGGTGATCGACCTGACACCTGGCATTCGCTCGCTGCAAGTTCACTATCACCCCGAACAATTGCCGCTGGCCGACCTGCTAACCATCGTCGCGCAGCAGTGGGAAACCGTGTGTGCCAGCAAAGACTTACAGGTGCCGTCGCGCATCGTCCACTTGCCATTGTCTTGGGATGACCCGGCGTGTCAGTTGGCCATCGAAAAATACATGACCACCGTGCGCAAAGACGCGCCATGGTGCCCGAGTAATCTGGAGTTCATCCGCCGCATCAACGACCTACCCAACCTTGATGAAGTGCAGCGCACTGTATTCGACGCCAGCTACTTGGTCATG
>NZ_JAMFRV010000224.1 GCF_026224925.1 Pseudomonas sp.
CAATCGCTAGCGCGAGTACTGGCTGACTGTTTGTAGCCGATGGTCTATTAAGTCCGTTCCCAAGGAACTGGGTGGCGGAATTGTTTTCGAATCATTGGTTTAAGCGAGCTTGTTAAAGCTCTATTTCTGCTTATTTATGGTATGGGTCAACAATGTTATCTAACAAAACCTTCGCGTTTGCCTTGTGCTTGGCTGTCACTGGTTGTGCTCAAACGTCTCAGAATGGCTCCGCCGATGGTGGCATTAACTGGTGGCCCTTTGGTGCCCATGAAGCTGCGGGCAAGGCTGTGGACCAGACTGCTGCTGCCAAACCGGATGTGAAGGCTGCTGCTCCTACGACGCCGGCTGCTCCTGCCGCGCCGGCCACCGCTTCAGCGCCTGCCGCTGCTGCGCCAGTCGCCGCTGCTGCGCCTGCCGCCGCGCCTGCTGCCGAGAAACACTGGTGGTGGCCGTTCGATTCTGCCGAAACCAAACAGCAGAAAGATGCAGCCAAACCCCTGCTTGCGCTGCGCGCCCAACCGGTACCTATGCCGGACCCGAAGGTTACTCAGGCCTGGCTTGATGATTACGAACCGCGCCTACGTGTTGCAATCAAAGACAGCCCGTTTGAATTGGAGCGTCGCGAGAACCTGCTGATCATCACCGCGCCTGCGGACAGCTCGTTCAACCGTGACCGTCCGACCATGCTGATGCCGGTCACCCTAGGCCCGATTAGCCGTCTGGCAAAAATTGTAGAAGCCGATCCGAAAACCGCCGTTCTGGTTCTCGGCCATGCCGATACCACCGGAGTTGCGGCTGACAGCCAAACATTGACTCAGGCCCGCGCTTCCTCAGTCGCGGCGATTTTTCGTCTGAGCGGCCTGGAGCGTAATCGCTTGGGCATGAAAGGCATGGGTTCGATCATGCCACGCGCAGCTAATGACAGTGTTGAAGGTCGCAAGCTGAACCGTCGGATCGAGATCGTGATGACCCCGCAAGTGACCATGGTGGCCTTGCTCAGCAAATACAACATGCCAGCGCCGGGTCCGACCTTGGCGGTTGCTCAGGCGTCACCGCCAGTAGCGGCCGCGCCTGCTCCTGCGGCTAAACCTGCAGCGACTGGCAAAAAGGCAGCTCCGGTGAAAAAAGCCGTCGTCAAGAAGCCTGTTGCGAAAAAAGCCGTTCCGGCGAAGAAAGCCGCACCTAAAACTGACGCGCCAGCGAAGAAAGACATCCCGGACGATCAGGCCAAAGCCAACTAAGCCTGATCCAATAAGGAACCAGGCCTAAGCCAAGGATTATTTCCCAGCATTGCAGCAAAGGAAGCACGTCATGACACAAGTTCTGGCCGATATGCGCCGTGATTACGCCCGTGATGGTTTGACCGAAGCTCAGGCACCGGACGAACCGTTCACCTTGTTCCATCAATGGTTCGAGGAGGCCGTTAAAACTGAGCAGGCGCCGGTTGAAGCGAATGCCATGACCGTGGCGACTGTTGATGAAGACGGTCGACCGCACTGCCGAATTTTGCTGCTCAAGGGTCTGGATGATCAGGGCTTCACGTTTTTCACGAACTACGAGAGCGCCAAAGGCCAGCAACTGGCGGCGCGGCCTTTCGCGGCCATGACGTTTTTCTGGCCGACGCTGGAACGTCAGGTGCGCATCGAAGGACGTGTGGTCAAAGTCAGCCCGCAAGAGTCGGACGCTTACTATCAGGTTCGTCCTCTGGGCAGTCGTCTTGGTGCATGGGCATCACCGCAGAGTCGGGTGATTGCCGATCGTGAAGAGCTTGAGGCGTTGCTGAAAAATACCGAAGCACGCTTCAGTGACAGTCAGCCCAATTGCCCTGAGCATTGGGGCGGGTATCGCTTGCTGCCAGAAAGGATCGAGTTTTGGCAGGGGCGTCCGAGCCGTTTGCATGATCGTCTAAACTATCGCCTGCAAGACCAGCAATGGGTCCGTGAACGACTCGCACCATGATGCCTGACCGAGTTGTCTGCTAGAAAACCTTGGAATTTATTCTGCGCCCAAACGTCTATGACGTGAGGGCAATGGGTTGTTGTATGCCCGCTGAATGAAATCGAATTTATCAGTTCGGGCCGTGACAGCCTCAGTGTCACAGAGTCTAATAGCGGTCTGTTCTTCTGGAGATGATCTTATGCGTAAGTCTGTTCTATTGGTTGCTTCGTTCACTGCTATGGCACTGACGTTAGGCGGCTGTACCTCAAGTCTGACCGGGGACTCCTATTCCCGCGATGAGGCTCGGACAGTACAGACCGTACGCATGGGCACCATTGACTCATTGCGGCCCGTTAAAATCGAAGGCACTAAAACGCCAATCGGCGCTGGCGCCGGCGCAATCGTGGGTGGTGTGGCCGGTAGCGCTGTGGGTGGCGGACGCGGCAGTATCATCACTGCCGTCATCGGTGCGGTTGCTGGCGGTCTGTTGGGTTCGGCCGCAGAAGATGGCCTGACCCGTACGCAAGGCGTGGAAATTACCGTGCGTGAAGACGACGGGACCATGCGCGCCTACGTGCAGCAGGTTCAGGAAAACGAAATTTTCCGTGTGGGTGAGCGCGTTCGCATCATGAGCGTCAACGGTACGAGCCGTGTTTCTCACTAATACTTGAAACGCGTTTTCTAGCGTTTTCAGCTGTTGCAATATGTCGTAATAAAAAGCCCTGGCCAGTAATGGTCAGGGCTTTTTCTTGTCTGCTTCGAAACGATTTAGCTGCCTAAGCCTTTTTCGCCTTACGGCTGAACATGGCGGTGACGGCATAACCGATCAATGCGGCGAAAATCGAGCCGGTGAGGATGCCCATGCGGTCCTGGCCTGCAAACTCACTTATGCCCGGTACAAAGGCGAGAGAGCCTACGAACAGGCTCATGGTGAAGCCTATGCCACACAGGATAGACACCCCGAATACTTGCCCCCAGTTTGCCCCTTTAGGTAGCGCGGCCATGCTGGTTTTTACCGCCAACCACGTCAGGCCAAACACGCCGACCGTCTTGCCAACCAGCAATCCTGCTGCGATGCCCAGCGGCACGTGATGAGTGAAGCTTTCGAGTGTGACCCCGGTCAGCGGGACGCCAGCATTAGCGAAGGCGAACAACGGCAAAATCCCAAAGGCGACCCACGGGTGCAGTGCATGCTCCAGAGTCAATAGCGGTGAAGACTCGGCGTTTTTGGTTCTGAGCGGGATGCAGAACGCCAGGACGACCCCGGCCAGCGTTGCATGCACACCACTTTTCAGCACGCAGACCCACAGTAACAAACCGATTAACAGATAAGGCCCAAGCCGGACGACACCTAATTTGTTCATCACCACCAGAGCAATGATGGACAATGCCGCTAACGTTAGGGATATGACTGAAAGGTCGGTTGAGTAGAACACCGCAATGACGATGATCGCCCCAAGGTCGTCGATGATTGCCAAGGTCATCAGGAACAGTTTCATCGCGACCGGCACGCGGTTGCCAAGCAACGCCAGCACACCGAGCGCAAATGCGATATCTGTCGCCATGGGAATCGCCCAGCCACCGAGTGCCGCCGGGTCGTCCTTGTTCAAGAACCAGAAGATCAGCGCAGGCACCACCATGCCGCCGATCGCAGCAGCGCCGGGCAAGATGATTTGTGAAGGTTTGGACAGGTGGCCTTCGAGCACTTCGCGTTTGACTTCAAGGCCGATCAGCAAGAAGAACAACGCCATCAGGCCGTCGTTTATCCACAGCAGCAGAGGTTTGGCGATTTGCAGCGCGCCGACTTGCGCAACCACAGGTACGTCGAGTAATCCTTGGTATAACCAGGCCAGCGGAGAATTATTAATGATCAAGGCCAGTGCAGCGGCGGCAATCAATAACAAACCGCTGGCAGCTTCCATCTGAAAGAAACGGGTGACAGTACTCCGCAAGACCAATGTCGCTCTCCATGATTTTGTCAAAAGGGCTAACACCCTAACCTGTAGTGTTAGTTATTAAAACAAAAATTATATTCTTTTTTGCTATAAGTAAGCGGGTGATAAGCGTCGCGAAAGAAGCGTAGCAGTTGTGTTACTGAATGCTTCTAGATGGTGCCGATCAGAGCAGTAGGATTGTTCCTAAACTTGAATGAGAACTCATGATGAGTGATGTGCGAAAGTGGGCCCGCGAAGCGATTCGAATTATCGAAGCAGACTTTCAGCGCAGTGCCGATACCCATTTGATACCGTTGGAATTGCCAGGATTACCGGGCGTTGAACTATATTTCAAAGATGAATCGAGTCATCCCACTGGCAGCCTCAAACACCGTTTGGCCCGTTCATTGTTTCTGTACGCGCTGTGCAATGGTTGGCTGAAACCCGGCGCTCCCGTGATTGAAGCGTCCAGTGGTTCGACGGCGATCTCCGAAGCGTACTTTGCCCGCTTATTGGGGTTGCCGTTCATCGCGGTGATGCCGGCCTCGACCTCTCAGGAAAAGATCGCGCAGATCGCGTTTTATGGCGGAAAAAGCCATTTGGTCCAAGACCCGACGCAGATCTACGCGGAGTCCGAGCGGTTGGCTCGCGAAGGGGGCGGCCATTTCATGGACCAGTTCACTTACGCCGAGCGCGCCACGGACTGGCGCGCCAACAACAACATTGCAGAGTCGATCTTTCAGCAGCTACGTTTCGAGCGTTATCCAGAGCCCAGTTGGCTCATCTCAAGCCCCGGCACCGGCGGGACGACCGCAACACTGGGTCGCTATGTTCGTTATCGCCAGCACAGCACGCGCGTGTTGTGCGCTGACGCTGAGCGCTCGGTGTTTTTTGACTATTACCGAACTGGCGACGCAAGCCTGCGCCTGGATCACGGCTCGCGGATCGAAGGTATTGGCCGACCTCGGGTTGAGGCGTCGTTTTTGCCGAAAGTGATTGATGCGATGGTCAAGGTGCCGGATGCCGTGTCGCTGGCTGCCATGCATTACCTGGCGCAACGCTTGGGGCGCCGGGTCGGCGGGTCCAGCGGAACCAACCTGATCGGCGCGCTACTGGCCGCCCGGGAGATGGTTGATGCAGGCCAGTCGGGGTCAATCGTGGCGATTCTATGTGACGGCGGTGAACGCTACGCAACCACCTACTACAACCAAGCCTGGCTGGCTGCTCAGGGCTATGAACTGACCGGATTGATCGACAGCATCGCCGGCTGCGCCGAACGAGGCGAAGCCCTGCCGGAAGGTGTATTGCGCGCGGGTATATAACCTTCTACAGATGACTTTCACTTTCCTGTGGGACCGAATTCATTCGGGAAGCGGGCGACGCGGTTTCTGCAGAACCGAGTTGTTGTTCCCAAATAAATTCGCTCACACAGGGTATCGATTACCCCGCGATCCCCAACATATCCCGAGCCAGTGCCTCGGCGACGCGAATGCCATCAACCCCGGCTGACAAAATACCGCCCGCATAACCCGCGCCTTCACCGGCCGGGAACAGCCCTTTGACGTTCAGGCTTTGCAGGGTCTCATCGCGGGTCATACGCAGCGGTGACGAGGTGCGGGTTTCGATGCCGGTCAGAATCGCATCATGCTGGGCGAAGCCTTTGATCTGTTTATCGAACGCCGGCAATGCTTCACGAATGGCTTCGATGGCGTAAGCGGGCAGGGCGTCAGCCAAGTCGACCAATTTCACACCTGGCTTATAAGACGGCTCCACACTGCCCAATGCGCTGGAGGCTTTACCTGCAATGAAGTCACCCACAAGCTGCGCAGGCGCCTCGTAGTTGCTGCCGCCCAGTACATAGGCAAGCGACTCCAGTCGTTCCTGCAGCTCAATACCGGCCAACGGGCCGCCCGGATAATCTTCAGGCGTAATGCCCACCACGATGCCGGAGTTGGCGTTGCGCTCGTTGCGCGAATATTGGCTCATGCCGTTGGTGACCACCCGGTGCAGCTCGGAGGTCGCTGCCACCACTGTGCCGCCAGGGCACATGCAGAAGCTATACACCGAACGACCGTTTTTCGCGTGGTGCACCAATTTGTAATCGGCTGCCCCCAACTTTGGGTGACCGGCGTATTTACCCAAGCGGGCGCGGTCAATCAGCGACTGCGGATGTTCAATACGAAAACCCACGGAAAACGGTTTGGCTTCCATGTACACGCCACGCCCGTGGAGCATGCGGAACGTGTCGCGAGCACTGTGGCCCAACGCCAGGATCACGTGCCTGGAATCAATTTGCTCGCCGTTGTCCAGGACCACGCCTTGCAACTGACCGTTGTCGATCAGCACGTCAGTGACGCGTTGCTGGAAACGTACTTCGCCACCCAATGCTTCGATCTGATGGCGCATGTTCTCCACCACGCCGGTCAGACGAAACGTACCGATGTGCGGTTTGCTGACGTAAAGAATTTCTTCTGGCGCACCCGCTTTGACGAACTCGTGCAGCACTTTCCGTCCGTGAAATTTCGGGTCTTTGATTTGGCTATACAGCTTGCCGTCGGAAAATGTCCCGGCGCCGCCTTCACCAAACTGCACGTTGGATTCTGGGTTCAATACGTTTTTGCGCCACAGACCCCACGTGTCCTTGGTGCGCTGACGCACTTCGGTTCCCCGTTCGAGAATGATCGGCTTGAAGCCCATCTGCGCCAGAAGCAAGCCAGCGAAGATTCCGCAGGGACCGAAGCCAACCACAATCGGCCGCTCGCTCAAACCTGCCGGCGCATGCCCGACTGTCTTGTAGCTGACATCAGGCGCCACACCGAGATGGCGGTCATCGGCAAACGTACGCAACAGCGCCGCCTCATCGCGCACCGTGAAATCAATGGTGTAGATGAAGCACAGTTCCGAGGATTTTTTTCGCGCGTCGTAGCTGCGTTTGAACAACGTGAAGTCGAGCAGCTCATCGCTGTCGATCCCCAGGCGCCGCAGCAGGGCAGGGCGCAAGTCTTCTTCTGGGTGATCGATTGGCAGTTTGAGTTCGGTGATTCGTAACATGACAGGGTCCAGTATCCGGGCCAGCTTTACGCGAACCGGCAATTATATGCGGGTTCGCTCCGGTCTGCTTCAGGCATTTGGAATCCACACCTGGAACCTGCCAAGATTTTTGCGGGAGGGAACGTGTTCACGAAGAAGTTAATGCGGTTTTGCAGTGAAATCAGTCGTTACGCGCGCCGCCGTAGTAACCGCAGCCACGCTGAACCTGATCGTTGACGCGCAATTCGGCGGTCAAATGCTGCACAGAACCGTCGACAGGGTTCACGCAGCGTTGCGGTGCGACCCACAACTCTATGCGCAGGCCGTTAGCTTCAGTGCTCAGGTTGAGACGTCCGTCTGGC